>CAIZXK010000071.1 GCA_903936865.1 uncultured Bacteroidales bacterium
AAATTGGTTCTCAAAAAGATTTTACATAAAAGGAAACAACAGCTGTCGATGAAAAAATCGGTTAATCCCCTTTTGGACGAAATCCGTAAACTTCATCATTCAGAATCAAACTTAATAAATACTAAAACCTATATATATTTTCAGGATATAATTGATCATCTTCAGCAGATTAATCAGAATCTGGAATCTTTCCGCGAAATGGTATCCAACCTGACAGAACTTTATCTTGCTAACAATGATGTTCAGATGAATGATGTAATGAAAAGGTTGACAGTAGTTTCGACCATATTTATACCTTTAACATTTATTGTTGGATTATATGGAATGAATTTCAAAAACTTCCCGGAATTAGAATGGAAATATGGATATTTTATTATATGGGGCATTATGATAACAATAGGAATTGGTATGATTATATATCTAAAAAAGAGAAAATGGTTTTAAACAACTATCCATGGAATCATTCCAGACGCTTTAATGCTTATGCCAACTATTTCAGAAATCAATTCGGCGAAAGGGTTCAGAAATTATCAATAGATGCAGGTTTTACTTGCCCAAACCGTGATGGAAATGTAGGTTTGGGTGGCTGTACATACTGCAATAATGATGCCTTTAATCCCTCCTACTGCCTGCCACAAAAATCAGTTTTACAACAAATAGACGAGGGTATTGAATTCCATACTAAACGATATCGTCGTGCAGAAAAATACCTGGCTTACTTTCAGGCCTTTTCAAACACATATGCACCGTTGGAAAAGTTAAAAGGAATATATAATCAAGCGTTGGAACATCCTGCTATTGCAGGTTTAGTTATTGGTACCCGACCCGATTGCATGGATGAAGAAAAGCTTGATTATTTTGCCGGATTATCCAAAAATAAATACTTGATTATTGAATATGGAATTGAAAGTTGTTACGATAAAACACTCGAAATCATAAATCGTGGACATAATTTTGAAACATTGGTACAAATGCTTCAACTAACAGCTGATAAAGGAATTAAAACAGGAGGACATATCATTTTTGGATTACCGGGCGAAACAAGAAATGAAATGCTTGCAGAAGCTGAAATTCTTTCTAAACTACCTCTTAACAATATAAAATTCCATCAGTTGCAAATAATAAAAGGGACTTTTATGGAAACTGATTATAAGCAAAATCCTCAAAATTACAACTTCTTCCAACTAGAAGACTATATTGAATTTATGGTTGATTTTTTAGAGAAATTAAATCCAGCTTTTTTAGTTGAACGCTTTGCAGGTGAGGTTCCTCCACGTTTTCTGGCGGGTCCAGGCTGGGGTTTAATACGCAATGACGAGATATTACAAAAGATTGAAAAGAAGTTGGAAGAAAGAGATACCTGGCAAGGTAAATTTTATTAAAAAAAAGTATAGTTTTTTGAGATTTAACATTTTTATTAATGTAATTTTACTGAATAAAATTTTAAATGTTTCATTTGATAAGAAAGGAGAAACATTATGGAAAATATTCTTTTAAAATACATGATTGAACGCTTTAATGAAGCTAAACAAGAAAAAATAAATACACAAAACAATTTACCATTTGTTACCATTTCCCGTGAATATGGATGTCCAGCAAAAGAAATATCTTCATTACTTGTTCAAAAGATAAACATTAACTATTCATCTTTAAATCAAAGTGATCCCTGGAGAATTATCAACAAGGAAATATTGGAGGAAGCAAGTAGGGAACTAAATATTAATCCTGAAAGAATTAATAAATTTTTTAGTGCTGAAAAAAGAGGAACTATTGATGAAATCCTTACTTCTCTAACAGAAAAATATTACAAATCTGACTTAAAAATAAAGAAAACACTGGCTAAAATCATCAAGGATTTTGCAAACAAAGGAAATGTAGTTATTGTTGGAAGAGGCGGAGTTAGTGCAACATATAATATTAATAACGGTATTCACATCCGCTTATTTGCACCTTTGGAATGGAGAGCAGAGAAAATAATTGAAAAAGGCTATTGCAAATCAATGGAAGAAGCTAAAAAACTGGCTAAAGAAATTGATTTTAAACGAAATGAGCTTATTAGAATAGTTAGTAACAATTGTTTTGACGAATCTTCTTTTAATATTACTTATAATTGCAGCTTTTTTAATAATGAAGAAATTACTGATTCTATTATTTATCACTTGATAATTAAAAAATTACTCAAAAGGAAAAACTCTTAAAACACATACATATCTATGTATTTGTTTGTGCATTCTGTAACCAATATTTAATAAAATAAAGAAATTATATAAGTTCAAAAGTCTGTTTTTCTATCCAGCCATTGCTTCCATTGGCAATTTTAATCTTAACCCAGTTATTTAATTCATCAAGAATAGTAACTTTTGTTCCTTCGTGAATTACGAATTTGTCTGTTCCTTTTTCATCAGGAGAGCTTTTAACTGTTACATTGGGTGCAAAAATAATAGCTGTATCCTTACTGTAAATATTTGAATATTGTTTGTATGAATAATTCAATGATAATAAGGCAATAATCAAAAACAAAACACTTACCCAAAATGAGAATTTCTTTGTTTTATAAGATTTTGAAGCAAGATATAAAAACAAAAACATAAAAAAGAAAGAGATTGAAACTATTGCTATAACAGCCCAATTATCATACGAAAATAGATTAGTAAATAAAATCCACCATTTTACAAAAAACAACTGTGGAATAGGATCAATTTTATCAACAATTTTGGTATTTGCTATTTTTAAATTAAAATCAATATCATCATCTGCAGGATTAAGTTTTTTTGCTTTTTCGTAATTCAAAATAGCCATTGGATAATTAGCCATACGGAAATAGCAATTGCCAATATTATAATATAACTCAAAGGATTCTAATCCTTTATCCAAAACCTTATTGTACAAATTAATGGCATCTGAATATTTTTCTTTGGTATATGCTTTATTTGCAGCTTCAATATCTGAATTAGTTGTTTTTGCCAACAAATGCAATGTACTGAAGAAAACTAAAAATATAATCAAAAACTTTTTCATTATTTGCTTATTTTAATTCATTTTCTGTTTTTGAAATAACATCTATTGCTTCTTTATAAATTTTATCCATGGTTAAAGATTCATCACCTGGAGCAAATCTTGCAAACTCGCAATTATTGAGAGTTTTAATAAATTGAGAAACTATTTCATCTTTTACATTTCTGCTTTTTAATGCATCATTAACTGATTCCATCGATAATTCTGCAAGAGGAATACTAAATTTATCGCTAATATAGCCCCACAACGCATTGGAAATTTCAATATAAAAATTATCTTTTTCTTTAGTAAGCAAGTAGTTTTTAGCTTTTTTCAATCTCTTATTAGCAACTTTTGTAGCTTTACGATTTTTCAGCAAAGCCAGATCGCTTCTCAATTTCAAATGTTTACGTCTGATAATCAATGCTATTATAAACAGTAACAAAGGTATAGACAAAATTATGTAAAATAAATCGGATAAGAAAAAATGTTCTCCCTTTTTATATAGCGACATTGGTTTTGTCTTAATATGTTCAATATCACTACCAATGTATTTGATTTCTTCCTGATTTACAGATGTTAATGCAACATTATTCTGTTTCCCATCTCCTTTTGAAACTTTTATAGTATATTCTGGAGAAGAAAGTGTTACATATTTTCCCTTATTTAAATCGAAATAAGTAAAAGTTACGGGTTTAATAGTATATACACCTTGGTTTCTTGGAATTAATAAATAATCAAATGTTTTAGTCCCGGAAACTCCATTATCAGATTTATTTATATTATCAATAATTTTGGGATCATACGTTTCAAAATCAGTTGGGAAATTTACATTTAATTTGTCTATTAATTTAATATTACCTCTTCCTGAAATAGTAAATTTCAGATTAACAGCCTCATTTGCTTTTAATTCATTTTTATCAATTTCCGATCTAAAAGTAAAAGTACCTACAGCACCTGTAAAATCTTCAGGTTTATTAGCTGATGGTAATGGTTTTGCATTTATTGTAATATTATTAGACCTAATTGTTTTTTTTACGTTTTGATAAGAACTTGAAAATGGATCATCAAAAAAATCAAAAATAGAATTTGTTTTGCGTCTTTGTGTTTGAATTTGAGCAATAACATCAACTTCCAATGGATTAATATCAAGTTTGCCGCTTTCCTGTGGGAAAAATGCTACTTTTCTGATTTCTGCAACTATATATTGTTTGCCTTTTATATTTTCTTTGTATTGTTTAGGTTTATCATTTTCCTTATTCAAATCTTCAGACCAAAAACCTTTGTTGCTCGATAATTTATTGATTGAATATTGAGCTATACCAACTGCAGTATATAATTTATAAGTTACTATTATTTGTTCTCCCAAATATGGCGAAGCATTGCTTACATTTGCACGCAAAAAAATATCATTTTCACTTACACCATTCCCACCAGACTGATTATTTTGTGTTTGAGATTGCTGCTGCTGTTGCTGCTGATTATTAGTACCTTGAGATGATTTAACAACTTTTATTGAAATTGATTCTGATTCATACGTTTTACCTTCAACAGTAATTCTTGCGGGAGCAACTGTGTAGTTTCCTTCAT
>CAIZXK010000072.1 GCA_903936865.1 uncultured Bacteroidales bacterium
AAACCGGATTTTTAAATTTATCAAAAAACTGTTTTTAATCTGTGTTTACGGAACGTATCCGTGTTATCAGCGTTCCAAAAAGAATTCCGGAGAAGGGAAGTTCTCTGAAATTTCTTTTTTATTGTCCTTTTTCCTTGACGAAAAAGTACCAAAAAGTCAAGACTGCAAAGCATTTACTGCAAAACAACACATTTAAAAATCCCCGCAATCCAAGCCATAACGAAATGAGTATTTATGTTTTGATTGATCTATTCGTTGTCGTTATTCGTGGATTGCTTAACGCAAATGGCCCTCGCTATTTTTAAACACTTGTTTTGTGGCGTAAATGCTTTGAGGTCGGTCTTGCTTCGTTGTACTAACGACCCCATCCCTGTTTCCTCCCGATGAAAAATCGGGACAGGCTCTTAAGGGGGAAGTGATACGGAAGTTCTTAGATGATATTTTTGTGCATCGTAGCATTTGCCTGATTTTTAATTTAAAATTAATATTGTTTTTAAATCTATCAAATTATTAGCCATGCCTCCGCAAAGTTTGGAGCATAATACAAGCTTAAACCAAACATTTTGCAAGGTTTGATTAAAGTCTGTGTTTGATTCTTTGGTGCTTTGTAGCATTAGGTTTTATTTATAATTACCAATACATTACCCAATACATCTTTTTCCATCCCGTTGAATCCTTATAAACTCCAATACCTCTACTATATCCATTTTTCCATTTGCCTAAACAATTTGGTCTGTTATATTTATTTTGAATTTTCCAATAATTACCATAATTTGATTCAAAAAACTCAATATTTAAAAATTTAAGCTTACAGTCAGATAAATATAATATGTCATTTATATCTGGTACAGGAAACAAACCTTTATTTATTGCATTAATATCTATCATTTTACAAAAAGTATCACAATTGAAGTTTAAGTTTAATTCAAAATATTTATCATAGAGGGCTGAATCAATTAATACTGGTTTTTTATCTTTCATAATCAAACACGAATACTCAATCATAGAGTTATGTTTTTCTATAGGGAGATAGGAAAACACAGCAATATGTGATTCAACTGAATCTAAAGAAAATTTCTCAGGATAATGTGAATACATATTTCTAATAGTATAATATTCTATTGAATTTGCTTTCACTTTATTAATATTATCATAGAAGTTTTGAATGTTTTCTTGATTATATTTTTTAACTTGAGAATTACAAGACCAAAATATTAACTGAAAAAAAATAGCGATTAAAATTTTAGATTTTAGCATATTATCAATTTTTAAATTTATTAATTAATGAATTATTTTTTGGATATTCTCCCCACGAATTATATATTTTTTTATTAGTATAATCATGGTCACCAGATAAAGGTGAATAGATATTATAGATTGAATTTGCAATTTTAATTAATTTATTGTTAAAATGATTAACACATTTTCTATCAACACGTTCAGTAGATATAAGTGGGTTTGGCTTTCCTAATCTACTTTCAATATTATACGGAACTCCAACAGCGCCTTCCCTGATATATCCATATTTTTCATTGATATGAATTTTGTCTCCTGTGGTTACACTAATAGATCTATTAGGACCAAATGGAAATTTGTCTGTTCTTGTATTTGAATATTCAATATATTGAGTTGGAAGTTTATCATATCCTTGATTTTTCATAAAACTTTCTGCTTTTCCTCCTCCTTCAAGCATTAAATTTGCATCTACATTTCCATTGTTTAAATCATTAAATTTAACATTTCGTCCATTTTCTCCAATTAATCGATTCTTTGCAAAACTTGAAGAACTTGAGTTTTTTGTTGTTCTGTTTTGCCTTCATTCTTTTGTGTAATGCTACAATAAAGATGAAGGCTTTTTTTTACAAGTGCTGATTTTCTTTTGCGAAAATCTGGTGATGCAAAGTTGCTAATTACAATTTTCCTATTATAATAAACTGCTCCTGAAGTTTCATTCAAAAACCAATCCCTCCCATCAGGATTAACTAAAATAACAGGATTCCACGCACAATATGCATAAGCACTAATATTCGGATACTTATCCGCCAACGGATACACACTCATCCAGAAACTAAAATCACCTGCCAGATAACGAGCTCCGAAGTAGGAATATGAAGTCTCCTCATCCTTTTCTTTTGCACTAACGACCCCATGCCTGCTTCCCCTAAAAAGGGAAGTGATAGTGTAGTGGATTTTTGATATGGTTCTGCTTTGTATCAATACGGTGATATTTATTTACGGTAAAATTAAATGTTTTTTTCTGATAAATGAATTTTAAATTTCCTCTTTTTCGTAAACAAGAGTTAGAAGCAACCTTTCTTCATTTTTCAGTTATTTCTAAAATATAATCTATATCTATTTGTTCCCCTAATTTGCCAATTACTTTAATGTCATCAAATCTGATTTTATCTCCTTTCGCGGCATTTTTAATTAAAATTTTTCTTAATTCTAATTCAATTAAACCAATTTGCCTTCTTGAAAACATTAAAGTATCAGAGTGAAAAAATGAAATATTATAACTGATAGAATTATGCTCCAGCATAAATCTATCGGTAGGTATATCAATTATTGCATATATCCCATTAATATTTTTTATTTTACAACCGAAGTATTCCAGAAAATAACTTCCAATACCCACATAAGGTCTTGGTAATGATATCGCAATTATTTTTTTAGTTTCAATAAGTTTCTTTTTGTTTTTATTGATGTAAATATTCATATTTACATAATCTGGTTTATTTGGATGTAAATAATAAGTATTATTCTCATATATTATGCTTCCATTATCTGTTGTAATACTATCAATAATAGTATTTTTATAATAATTATTTATTTGCAACTTGTTTTTAATGCCAGCATAAACATATTTTGCAGATAAACT
>CAIZXK010000073.1 GCA_903936865.1 uncultured Bacteroidales bacterium
GTAAATTTTTGTGGGAGCATAAATAAGTTTGTGTAAACACAACTTTAGTTGTTAGGGTGCAAACTGCATCGTTTATGAGATTCAAAAACGGAAGTTGATTTTGAAATGATGAAATAAGCGATTAACAAACTAACCTGACAGTTTTTTAAGCTATCAGCTTTTTATATGAAATAAAGAGTATATTTGTAAAAAAATAAAAATGGGAAAAACCAAAAAAAGCCAATGCAATTTGGGATATATTATATGGATTTTTCTTATATATAAACGAGTTAGGCATAATTATAAAAAACAATCATATGAAAAAAATTTTCTATTTAATTTTTGTATTGTGGATTACTTCCTGTACAAATAGCAATAAAAATGAACAACAACAAGCAAATTTATCGGACTCTTTAATGGTAGATATAAAATCTAACAATATATTTGATGTTGAAGATGCTACAGAAACAGATTTTTTAAATGATGAAAAAAAATATAATCCTAATTTTATCTCTGATACATTAAATTATAAAAAACAAAGCAATAAATTAATTCTACCTATCTCAAATAATAAGACAGTCATATATATTGACACTTTAAGTCCTGAATCAGAAAGTACTGATTATAGAATCTATAATTATTTGGGACATTTTCCTGAAATTGGATATTATATAATACTAGCAGGCTTTTATGAATATGCTTCATATTATTTAATTGATGTGAATACTGGTAAAGAAACTGAAATATTAGGTTTTCCAAAATTCTCGACTCAACAAAGTTATTTAATTAATATAAATGAAATGGGTGGAATGGGTGATGAACTAATTGGCTATCAAATTTGGAAGTTTAATAAAAAAGAAAAATCATTTATTAAAATTTTCGAGTTTGATCAATTTGAATGGTATCCAATAGATTTTATTTGGGAAAATGATAATACTGCAATTATTAAAGTAATTAGTTTTAAAAGCAAAGATTATAAGGATGGCATTGATTACAAGAATTCTAAAGATTGTGTCTATAAGAGACTGAAAATAAAATAACTATGCCTAAAAGCACCTTGCTTCAAGCGGGGTTTAGCAACAAAGTGAAATGAACAACAAGTAATAAACATAGTAGCGGGCTGAAAGGAAAGGAACTATCAACTCCCCGCCTGAAAGCAAGCTGCGGAACGTTATAGCACATTTTATGAAACCAATGATATTAATATCAATAATTGTTTTTAATACAATTTTCTCTTTTGGACAATCGAACCAGCAATCTGAAAGTTTGAAGTATAAGGCAATTATGGATTATATTTTAAAAAATAAATCACTTCAAAAAAATATTAAGGAAACATTTAACTTGAAATATCGTATGGGATTTTCTAATTTTAAAATAAAAGTCTGTTACGGTAATGTGCAGAATTTTTTCATGGAATCCTATTTCAAAAATGATAGTTCAAAAATTGAATTTAATTTTATGATTTCTAATCAAAATCTTGAACAATTTTCGACAATTAAAAAGGCAAATTATATTTTACATATCGCAGGTTGTTACAAGAATTATGTATTGACAGAAATTTCA
>CAIZXK010000074.1 GCA_903936865.1 uncultured Bacteroidales bacterium
ACAATTCTCAACAACAGATAGTTGAAAATGAAGAACGTTATCATAATTTATTATTGAACCTCGAAGCCGGAATTGTAGTTCATGCTCCCGATACTTCCATTGTTATGAATAATCAACGTGCATCAGAACTATTGGGCTTAAATGATGATCAGATGAGAGGAAAAGTAGCCATAGATGAAGCATGGGATTTTATAGATGAGGAAAATATCTCTCTTAAACTTGATGAATATCCTGTAAACCGGATAGTAACTGCAAAGAAACCCATTAAAAATCAAATATTGGGTATTTGTCATTCCAGCAAAAAAGAAATAGTTTGGGTAACTGTCAATGGTTTTCCTGTGCTTACTACTAACGGTGAAATATCCGAAATTGTAATAAGCTTTATAGATATTACCGAACAAAAACTGGCAGAAGAAGTTCTAAAACAAACTGAACAGGAACTAAGGCGACAGAATGAGCTTTTTAATTCGCTAATCGAGAATCTTCCGATGGGCGTATTTATGGTAGAAGCTCCTTCGGGCAAACCATTAATAGCCAATGAGGTTGCATTAAATCTGTTAGGCAGGGGCATATTGCCCGAAGTATCAAAAAACAACCTGGCTGAAGTTTATCAGGCCTACAGAAATGATACAGATCATCCATATCCTGTTGAGGAAATGCCTGTTGTAAAAGGATTGAATGGCGAATTTTCGCATGTGGAAGATATGCTGATTTTAAAACCGGATGGTAGTAAAACCTATCTGGAAATATATGGCTCACCCGTAAAAGATGATAAAGGAGCTATTTGGGCTAGCCTGGTTAGTTTTTCCGATATAAGTGAGCGCAAGCAATCCGAATCAATATTTAAGGATATTATTGAAAAAAATCCGATGTCAATTCAGATACTTGATATGGAAGGATATGTTATTCAAACAAATCCAGCACTTACCAAACTCTTTGGAGTAAGCCCACCTTTCGGTTATTCCGTTTTTAAGGATGAGCAGCTATTAAAGCAAGGATTTGGAGATTTCTTCAATCGGATTAAAAAGGGTGAAGTTGTTTACTTTCCCGATTCTTATTTTAATGTGCATGATATTGACCCATCGTATCCTGATTCCCCCATTTGGGTGAAAGCCATGGGATTCGCTTTGAATGATAATAATGGAAATCCCGAACGGGTTGTTTTGATGCATGAAAATATCACGGAGCGCAAACATGCTGAAGCTTTGTTAAATGATATTATTGATAAAAATCCAATGTCAATTCAGATAGTAGATAAGGAAGGATACACTCTTCATGGAAATCCTGCATATTTAAGACTATTTGGTTCTCTTCCTCCTTCATACTTTTCGATTTTCGATGATCTCAAAAATAAAAGTCAGTATCTTGAAAAATTAATTTCACTTGCCAAAAATGGAGAAGTTGTGTATTTGCCTGATATATATTTTAATGCACACGACGAAGTATCCGAAGCACCTGATATTCCACTTTGGATTAAGGCACTTATATTTCCATTAAAAGATAGTAAAGGAAAACCCGAACGTTTTGTTTTTATGCACGAAAATATTACAGAACGCAAAATTGCTGAAAATAAGTTGAAAGAAAGCGAATTGAAATATCGTTCACTTATTGAAAGTTCAAGTGATGCCATTTTTTGTGTCGATGAAAATGGAGAATATATGTTTACAAATCAATTGTTTGCATCAACTTTTGGAAAAACTCCTGAATATTTTATTGGAAAAACTTTCTGGGATATTTATGATAAAGAACATGCCGATTACCGCTTTAATGCATCTAAGAGATTGTTTACTACCGGTGAAAGTGAGAGTATTGAAGTAGAGGTTCCATTAAAGGATAAAATATTATATTATCTTGCAACAACCAATCCGATAAAAGATGAAAAAGGTAAAGTAATTTTAAATCTTACGCATGCTACCGACATCACCAAACTCAAAATGGTTGAAAAGGAATTGCAAAATGCTAAAGAAAAAGCTGAAGAAAGCGAATCGAAATACTTTAATCTTTACTCATTAATGCGATTAATGAGTGATACTATGCCCGATATGTTATGGGCTAAAGATTTAAACAATCGATTTATATTTACAAACAAAGCAGTATGCGAAAAGCTTTTAATTGCAAAAGATACCTCAGAACCTATAGGTAAAGACGATTTGTTTTTTGCACATCGTCAACGCAACTTGCATCCCGAAAATCCTGAATGGTTCACTTTTGGCGAACTCTGCATTGATTCTGATACCATTACAAAAAAAGAAATGAAGCAGATGCAATTTGATGAATTCGGAAATGTAAACGGAAAATTCCTTTATCTCGATGTTCATAAAGCTCCATTATATAACGATAAAAACGAATATATCGGATTAGTTGGTTCTGCAAGGGATATTACCGAACGCAAACAAGCAGAAACTATTTTGGCAGAAAGTGAACAATTGCTTAGAGAATCCCAGATGGTTGCCCATATAGGCAGTTTTACCTGGGATCTTTCCACAGGCTTATGGAAAAGTTCATCCTTACTTGACGAAATTTTTGGTATCGATACTGATTTCAATCGTACATTAGAGGGCTGGGTAAGTATTGTACATCCCGATTGGCAGGAAATAATGAATGATTACGTTACTACTGAAGTACTGGGCAAACTCAAGGATTTTGATAAAGAATATAAAATTATAAGAATTAATGATGGCAAAGAATGTTGGTTGCATGGAAAAGCAAAGCTTATTTTTGATAGCAGCAATCAACCTATTAAACTGATAGGAACCATCATCGATATCAGCGAACGCAAACAATC
>CAIZXK010000075.1 GCA_903936865.1 uncultured Bacteroidales bacterium
AGAAAGAACCATTTACATCGCCTGCACATAAAGCTTTTTTATTATGAACCACATCATTTTGAGCTAATACAAGCGTATCTTTAGTAAATACCCAGTCATTTATTTGGAAACTATTAATATCGCCAACCATTCGTTTTCTGATATTTAAAGCATCCAGACTGGAAATGGTTTTAGAATTATTTACATCAGCTGCATTAGTTTGAAGTCTGTTTAATGTTGATAATCCTATTGTGGCTCTTCTTACTAACAATGCATCCGTTGAATTAACACCTCCCCAAGTTAAGTCTGAATAAGCTTCAATCTGATAAGTTGTTTTAGGCTTATATCCGAAGTTAAATTCCCCATTTTGATTAGTATATAATGAATCCAGTACAGTTGTTCCATTACCGTTTTTTAAATATACCAAAACATTATTTAAAGGTGTATTTGCATTATTCTGATACTTAATAGTACCTGAAATTAGTCGTGGATAACCAATGGTAGTTGTTGCATCAGGAGTATCTTTCATAGGTTCTGTATTTCCAACATTATCTTCAGCTATACTTATAAAATTATAGGTGTCATCTTCAACACCATCAATTACGACGATACTGTCTTTATGATAAGTACCATGAAGTTCATAAGGAAGATTATTTTTGGCAACAAAGAGTTTTAACGACTTAACACCTGAACCATTAACATCATCACTGGCAGTAAATGAAATCTGAATATGATTTGTATCAATACTAGGTGGAAGCGGATTTACAAAACTAGTTGGATATTGTGCATCAATAATATTTGACCATATATTTGTTTTAATAGCTTCATTAACGTCAAAAATAATTTCTGCTTCAGCACTAATTGTATCACCAGTTATAACCGTATTTTTGGGTAACATTGTAAAACTGACATATCCTTCGCCTCTATGTGTAATGCTATCATTAACAAGCAAAAACCCTTTATTTGCATCATTTGGAGGCAAGCCTGTATTTGGATCAATTGATTCAAGAATCCAGAAAGCTTTTTTATTCTGTATATCAATTCCGGCTGTAATATCAACCATAACGCCCAACGAATCAGATACATCTAACCTATTTGTGTAAAAAGTTGTATTTTGAGGAACACTAAAGTTAAAATCACCAAACCCAAAATCGCCAAGCCGTAATGAATACATGTTAGCTTTTGTATCAAATGGCATTTCAATTTTTACAATTTGAGCAGGTACTGTTGCAAATTCAGGGTCATTTTCATAGCGAATTGTGTATGGGAGTTTCTCGTTAACTCCTATCATTTTATCAGCCCCAAATCCCTCAGGGCCTGTAATATCATTGGGGTCAGCTGCACAGTCAACAGGAATAAATAATACAAAACATGATGCTTGTTTAATACATTGTGCTGCATCTTTAACTGTTACACTATAATTTCCTGACGAGTTTGTTGTTAGGTTGTAACCGGGCCAGCTGCAAATATAAGGAGGTTTACCCCCAGTTACTGAGGCTGTGAGTGTTATAGAAGGTGGTATTTGATTGTTGCAATATTGTGTAGTTACATTTCCACCGCTTATTGTTACATTCATATCAGTTTCATTATCAACGAATACTTCCCCATCTCCAGAACAACCATTTGCATCTGTAATATGAACAGAATAATTACCAGCTGTTAAATTGTCAATTGTTGTTGACACTTCACCGGTTGACCATAAGTAGGTATATGGTGCAGTTCCTCCACTCACACTTACAGTTGCACTTCCATCAGCAGAACCACAAGATGCTTTTGTAACACTAAATGTTATCTGCCCTTGAGCATGTTGGATACTATTAAAAAAAATGATAAATATCCAGACAAAGCAAGTAATCAATAAATTATTGATAGTATTACTTTTAAACCAATAACAATCTTTGAAAAGATAAAGAATTGACATAGCTTTATTGGTTTTTTTATTTTTTAATTCTGTCTTTTTCATTTCTGTAAATCTTTATGTTTTACAATATCAAAATATATTTTTATTCGCAGGCATCACCTATCCCATTACAATTAACATCCAACTGATTTGGATTATATAATCTTGGACAATTATCAATTACATTAGGAATACCGTCATTATCCATATCCGGATCACAATTATCTCCCATTCCATCCCCATCAGTATCCATTTGATTTGGATTAGAAGTCAACGAACAATTATCGCAGGCATCACCAACACCATCATTATCGCTATCCAGCTGATTTTGATTTGGATAATATGGACAATTATCGGCATTATTATTTACTCCATCCCCATCTATATCTGTATCAAGATTATTAGGATAGCCATCGTTATCTAAATCCTGATCGCAGGCATCACCAATATAATCTCCGTCAATATCCGATTGGTTTGGATTAAAAGCTGTAGAACAATTATCACATGAGTCGCCTATATGGTCATTATCAATATCACTTTGTAAAGGATTATAATCCTTTGGGCAATTATCACAAACATCTCCAATTCCATCGCCATCAACATCCTTTTGGTTATGATTTGCAAATGTTGGACAATTGTCACAGGCATTTCCAATACCATCCCCATCTGAATCCATTTGATTTGGATTTGATGTACAGGGACAATTATCATTGATATTAATAACACCATCGTTATCAATATCATTAGAAACTATCATTGATGCCGGATTATGTTGACTTAAATAAACAGCTATATTTGAAGTCATTGAAAAAGTATCAACCATTGTTGAAAGTTTCCATTGATTATTTTCTTCAGCAAAAAAGAAAGGAGTTAATAGCTGAGAATTATCTAAAAAAGATAAATTAACCATTACCATAAAACCACCTTGAATCTGTAATCCAAATTTCATTTTCATTCCAGTAATGGAGTCAATGATTCCTTGATATTTTAATCTGGTTTCAGGATTGGAAAGCATATTATTTATTATTGAATAATCAGATGATTTATATAGTGCAATTACACTGTCAATTTCTCCCAGTTTATATGTTTTTAGAAGTTTACATAATTTTGCTGTTGGCGAATTTACAGTTTCACAATTCAATGAGCCACCATTATCATCAATTAACCAACCATCATTATTCAAAGCTATCATACCGTTTATCAGATACAAAACTCTATCTCCACAAATTTCGTGAAAAGGGTCATAATCATAACCAATAGTATCAATTGGTATGGCAATATTATAAGCTGAAATGCTAAATGTTGGGAAAGTATCGAGCAAAGGACTATTTATGCAACTTTCATTTGTAATGACATAACATTCTCCTGCAAATGATTGATTGGCAATAAACACAAATATAATTACATATATTAAATTTTTAATACGATGTAACATTAATTTATAATTGTTTTTCATGATTTTAGTTTTTAAATTATTTATTTCCAACATCTCTGATTTATAACACTTGCACTTACACTCTTTGTAATAAATCCTAAAAGAGTTACGGTTCCAACTACATCAGCCTTTGCGCAAATATTCCCGAGAAATTTTGTTTGTCCAGAAGGCATACAATACTCAAGAGGATCTGGTGTAATTGTACCAATCAACATCAGGCTGGCATCTAACACTTTGCCACCTAACACGGTACCGCTCAACCCACCACCAAGTGAACCAGTAACTCCAATACTATAGCAAACATCTGCTCCAGCACAGGTTGTTTTAATATTACCCAAAGAAAGTGCTGCTCCTACACTTGCCATTATCCGTAAATTAAGGGAAGCGATATAGGGTACTCCATAAAAGGGATAATCACATTGAATACCGAAATCATAATTATATGAACCAGTATAGGAATATAAATCTTTTATACATCCAGCACTAGGGCAACAGAGTTTTCCTGTTGCAAACTGAACATTTGCTGAAGGTCCTCCTGTCGCACTACAAAGTCCTATTTTTACATTATTGATAATTTTATCAACGAATTCAACTATTTCTTCTGGTTTAAACTGTCCCATACCAAATTGAAATGCTGATGTTATATCTTCATCAATACAAGAGATATTTACTATATTAGTTTTAGTTGAATTATTTGGACCTCTTCCAGTAAAAGTAACTGGTAATGAAGCTGTGGGATCAGCAGTAGGAAACCCAAGAAATATATTACTTGGAACTGATGTAGGACTTATAGTTACGGTACCTTCCAATCCTGCTGGGTCAGTAACTATTGTAAACTGATCTGATGTAATAGGATCTCCTTTTTTCCAACAACATTGTTTTGAGATAACAGTAATGTCATTTATTCCATCTTCCACGGTTAATGTCATCTGACTTACATCCGTTGAGGAGAAATTAGCACCTATTACTTTTAATGAATATGTGGTAGTTGTAGTTGGATTTGCAATTGGATTTGCAATTTTCGGATCGCTAAGACCTGTGGAAGGTGTCCATTGATAACAACAGTTTGTACATCCTCCACTTCCAATCATCACACTCGAATCTTTTAAAATTGTTTTATTTGGACCCGCATAACCACCTTGAGCATTTATATTAATTGGATTTATCAGAAAAATTACCATTAATATTGTCAAGTTGAGAAAAATTATTTTCTTACTTGTCATTTTATTTGTTTTTTTATGAATGAGTTTCATCTTTATCATTTTTAAATTAATAAAGTATTTTTTTCGTTATTTTATTGATTAGAAACAGTAATTGTAAATCCCAGTCCGGCTGAAGTTTGAGTATAAATAACAATTGAACCGGTAATTCCAGGTCGTAATATATTATTTGGTTCACCAGGTATTTGCAAAGGAATATGAAGTTGAGTTGTATTTACAGCCAAACTGCTTGTATTTAGTGCTATAGGTGATCCGGAATAACTTATAATATCTATAGCAGGAGCTACAATATCGGTATTTCCTAAATTAGCATATTCCAGTGTAAAACTTACAATTCTGTTACTTCTAACATTAGCAGGAGCTACAGCATTTATGGATAGGAAGTTAGGTGCTCCTGTCTTGACTTCAAATCCATTAGCTATTTCGATTGTTCCTTCACAAAGATGCTCAACAATAACATTATACATTCCAGGTAGCGCATCTTTTAAATTAAATCGAACATACACTTTTGTTAAATCGACAAAGAATAATGTATCAGCATGTATAGTATCATTCCCTTTTGCCAATCTTACTTTCATAAAAGCATTAAATTTGGAACCACTCAAAGCAACAGTAATTTTTCCTGTATTTCCACCCTTATCTGCATTTATCGAACGAACATCAAATTCAAGAATTTCAGGTTTAATTTTTATTTCCTGTGTATTTCCAACTAAAGTTCTTCCATAAAGCATCAAATAGTAATTTCCTTCATATAGATAAGGAACCAATAATTCCTGATTGCCAAGATATGGATAAAGATGAGAATAATCATAATTTAATCTGGTTGACAACTGATTATGCTTAAGATACATTTCATTTGAACCACTTATGGAGTCAGCTTTTAATGTTGATAACATAGATTCCCCGCTTATTGTATCCGGAACTTCAATTAAATAGTATAAATCAGTATTATTTGTTAATGTATCATTTCTGAAAGTATTGAATTGTAACCTCTTCATATCTACGTCTGTAGTTAATGAAGAATAGGAGGTATTATTTGTATCATTAATTTCAAAGATATTATTTAAAATATCTGTTCTTACAATAATATAATAGTCGCCAATTGCAACTCCCGGTATTTTTGCATATAAAGATCGGTTTTGGGTTCCTAAAGATGGAAGACTTGCATACGCATTTTTACTGCCTAAAACTTTATCATTAACATCCCAAACCGTATCTGATGACAAATAAACCATATCTTTTAGATAACCGTTTGCCGGATTATTTCCAATATTAACCAAATCCCATTTAATTGTATCCATTCTATTTACCATCAAATCTGTTGGTGCAATAATATTTCTAACAACAATATCAGCAGGCGGTGGCTGAATTGAAATTATAAATGCATTAGCTGTATTGTTATTTTCATTAACGTGTTCGAAGACAGTATTAGAAATATCGGTTTTAATAATCAGGATAAAATTTCCAGAATAATAAACAGGAATGCTTATCTCAAGAGAATCAACATAATATTCTCCCGAATCTAAAATTCCATTATTATAATTAAAATTACCCAAATCTGCATCCCCGTGGTTAATAATAAAATTAGAAGAAAGATATATTTTATCTATCCAATTGCCTATTGTTGTAGAGCCTGCTCCTTGATTTAAAACCTTAAAATATACTTTAAAAGGTTGACCGGAGATAACTTGTTGAGGAGTTGTAAAATAAGAAACTACTAAATCAGGGGATGGAGTAAGTGTAATATGAATGGGATCAGCTTGATTTCCTAATCGTTTTAACATCCTATTATCCATTGTAACTAATTCATTGTTAACATTCATGTAATCAGAAATCAGTATTAAATGATAGTTTCCACTTAAGCCATTCGGTATAAGAACTGTTTGATTATTTGAATAGGTTGAACTTGGAAGTAATGGTCCATTTTGTTTAAATTCCTTTAAAAGAATATCACTGCCTGGATTCCAGATAGTATCTAATGATAAGTAGATTGCATCATACCAAAATGAAGGTAAGGTTATTTTATTGCTATTATTAATTGCATCCCACTGTATATTAATACTTTGTCCTGAAAATGAAGAGTCAGGTGCAGAAAAGGATGTCATTGCCAGATTTATTGGATATGGATTTATAAATACCTGATTACTTCTCATCAGGTTATTATTTTCATACAAATATTCATAAATTGAATTATTTATATCGGTAATTGCATATAAGTAATAATATCCAGAAACAAATGTATTGGGAAGTTGTGCATTATAATCGTTTTGATAAGTTGCTCCAATACTGATATTCTGAGATTGCAAATAGGTTGACAACAGTATAGCAGTAGTATCAAAATCAGGATTTACAGAAATATATAATTTATCTGTCCAGGTTTGACCTAAAGATGTAATTGTACCATTATTTTTTACAGTATAATCTACTGAAAAATAATCCCCTGGAGTAATAGAATCCGGAGTATTCAGTGCAAACAGCTGCAAATCAACCCATGGAGAAAGATTGATTGTAAATTGAAAACCTTTGTTCCGGTTATCATTAATATGACCTCCTTCGTAAACAGCAGAATTAGCATTAGTATGTATAAAAATATAATAATTTCCATAAATTCCATTTGGTATATTCACAATCATCTGATTATTTATACTATCATTAGATAATAATGAAATATTATAATTTTTGGTTGCAAGTAAAGTAATTGAATCCTGATGAAAATTAGGAGAAGAAGATAAATAGATTTTATCAGATACATTTGCATAAAAGAGTTTTCCTGTTCCAATATTTTTTGTACTCCATTCAACAGTAACAGTTTCACCGGAATTAGCACTGGTTTGATAATTTACAAAAGAAACGACAAGATTTGGGTTGGAGAAAGGTATTGAAAATAAGCTTCTTAATATATTATTATTTTCATTTGAACCTTCATAGATTGTATCTTTTACATCAGTAAAGATATATAAATAATAATTACCGCTTGGTTTGCTGGGCATATTAAAAGTGACTGATTTGCTTATACTATCACTACTGATTAATTGAGTTACAATATATGTTACCGAGGCTATTTCTGACAAAGAGTCAGGGTGAAAAAGCTGATAAGTTGACAAATATAAGCGATCAGTCCATTTTTTATTTAGAAGATTCCCTTGACCATCATTCTTAACTTTCCACTCAATTGTTGTAGATTGACCTGTATTAAAAGAAACTGGGTGAGTTAATCCAATTACTTTTAAGTCGGGTTTGTTAATTTGAATAGAATGGTATGACTTCTGTGTATTATTAGTTTCTGAAGGCAATTCAAATACTTTGTTTGTATAATCGGTGAATATATAAATAAAATACTCACCACTTATATTTTGAGGTAATTGAATTGTTTTGTTTTTTTCAATAGAATCTCCTGCATTCAAATTCAGGTTATAGGTAATTGAACCGGCTGATATTACAGAATCAGGATAAAAGACACTATTTTTAGAAATAAAAATATTATCAGTTATATCTTCTGACACCAAATTACCTGATCCATCATTTTTAACAGTCCATACAATATCTACAGGCTGATTATTATTTTCAAACATAGGAGCAACAACTTTAGTAACAATTAAATCGGGAGTTTGAATGATACTTGGATTTATCTGACGGGTAACATTATTGCTATCATCTGTATATTCAAATACATCATAATTTGCATCTGTTTTTACATAAAAATAATATGATCCACTTATATTTTTTGGCACAACAATTGAAGTTAATTGTGTATAAAAACTATCAACATCCAAATTACCGATATGATTTACACTTTTTAATAGTATTGCACTTGACAAATCATAGTTTGATGTATTTGCAAGGTATATTTTATCAACCCAATTAATACTCGATGTTGGAATAGCTCCTTGATTTTTAACCGTATAACTAATAGAAACAGTTGCGTTATTACTTAAAGTCAATGGTGCAACAACATTAGTAACAACCAAATCGGGAGGAGGAGTGAGAAATACCTGAAAGGCAGTACTCTTTGTAATATTATTTGATTCATATACATTTTCGAATACCTGATTGGTTGCATCCGTTTTTACATAGAGATAATAGGTTCCTAAAATATTTGAAGGAATAGCAATCTGTACATTTTTATAATAAACACTATCGGGTTGTAAGGTTTGTGTTCTGGGAAAAGTACCGAGTAATGAAGCATTTGAGGGATTAAAAACAGTATCATTACTTATATAAACAACATCATTCCAACTACCGGTTGCAGTTGTATAACCTTGATTTACAACAGAAAAGGGCAGATTAACCATTTGTCCGGAAAACACATTGTTTGGAGCTACTATCTGATTTACAAACAAATCGGGAACAGGTGGCATAATAATATCCAATTGTTTATAAAAGAAATTATCGTGTCTTCGATCATTATCTGTAACCTCCATTATATTTCCAATAGAATGTGCCCAACCCAGAATATAAGGATAAGGAACACCTGTAGTACTAGGCGTATAGGGAACCGGAGCTACATTTGGTCCATTACCTGCTAAAGACCAGTCGATAAAAAGTGCATCATCTGCATCACTTACAACAAAAATATAATATGGACCCATAATATTGTTTGGCAAGGTTACCTGAACTGAATTTGTATAGCTTTGACCAGCTTCCAAGTAACTTACATTTTGAAATTGACCGAGTATTATATCTTCAGCAACTCTTACTTCAATATCAGGAGATAACCAGATATGATCATTCCATGTATTTACACTTCCGATTCCGATTCCTGAGGTAGATCCTAAACCATCATTCTTTACTGTCCATGAGACGGTTAGTGTTTGTCCTGCATAGGCTTGCGAAGTAGTTATCTGTGTAACATGCAAATCGGGCAAATGTCTTATACCAAATTGATAAACTGGCCCATTGGTTATATAACAAAGATTCTTTGAAACTACTTGCCATTTATAGGATTTTCCATATTGAGAACTATTGTATGTATAGATTATTGATGTTAAATTTGAAGCTGTTGGAGCAGAAGGGCGATTTAAACTATCAACACTCCAGATATACAAATCATAAGAAGAAGCATAAGCTGCTGGTGCCCAGGACAATTGAACTTTTGGATTATTAATATTCTGCGTATTGTTTGCTGGTAACATATTGCTAACAGATGCTGGTTGCGGATTGGTAAATATTGTGATTGTTTTACTTTCTGCAAGACTCACAACACCATCACTAACATTCACAGTATAAATTGTATTTATAGATGGCTTTACCCAAACTGCTGCTAATGAGGAGCTAAATCCAGCTGGGCTTGATGACCAATTGAACGTATAATTTCCATAACCATATTGAGCTTGAGCAGTTAGTAACATAGAATCGCCAGTACAAACCGAATTTCCAGAAGAAACAATTCCTAATGTTAATGATTGAGTAACACTCCCATTACGATAAGACACGTTGGGGGACAACAAATTACCATTAATATCAGTAAATTCACAAGCATTGGTAAATGCAATCTGACTTATTCCACTTTTATACTTAAACCTTAAATCAAGCAGTTTATCAGTTCCCAGAGTTACTCCATTAATATCAACCCAGGAAATAGCAACGGTATTAGAATTAATTTTATTAATCAATGGATTTCCAGGTGATAATAACGGATTAATATTCAAAGCTCTTCCATAATCTAAAACTGTATTTGTAAATTGTACAAATATAGTCATCGACCCAATTTGAGGCAGATTTTGAACTCTGATAGCAACATCAATGCTATCACCCTGATTAGCAACAATCGAATCGGCTGTTACTTTCCGTGTTTGTGCAAATGCAGGCATAATCAGCATGATGCTGAATATTGCCATTAATATACTTCTTCTCATATTATTATTTTTATGAAATATATTGTTTTTCTCGTTATTGCAGAAATTGTGATATGATTTAATTGTTTTCATAGCTTCAATTTTTATTATTCGCTTAAATTTTGCATTATCTGATTATCATCATTCTACCAGTTTGATCAAACTTTTTGTTTTGGCTTACAGCCTGAATTCGATACATATAAGCTCCTTCAGCCAAATCAGATGCGTTAATACGGATGACATTCCAACCTAGTGATATATTTTGAATGTTTTCAGTTTGAATGTTTTCTCCCAAAATATTCAATATACTTAACTGAACTTTGGCATTTTCAGGAACAAATAACCTGATAGAAGAAGTATTGGAAAACGGATTTGGATAAATATCCTCTATTACAAATTCATCTTTATTATCTGAAATCCGATAACATGGAGACTTTAATATTATATTTGACAACGTATTTCCATAAACATCAGCAAGTTCTGTTTTGTTTGTTAATGAAATATCTAAAACAGATGGTTGTGCATCAGATTTAATTCTGCATATAAGATGAAATAGTGTTTTATTATTTAGCCTTATTCCATTTTCATTGTAAAATCCTATTGAAAGTAGTCCATTTGACGCTTTATATTCCAACTTATTTCCATCAGCTTCTACGTTCAAAATCTCAATCAGATTTTCAGGATAAGTCAATTCTAAAGTAACAGCACCTATTTTGCTATCACCATAATAATTTATAGGAATATCAACTTCCTGTTCTGGTATTAATAGTTTTTCGTTTGACTCGCAAATTAATTCAGGTACAAACGCTGTTGATTTTGTTTGAAAAGGATTGTTTGAACCATTTACATCTCCTAGGCAAAGAACTTTAATGTTTTGATTCTGAGTATTTGAATAAAGTATAAATGTTATGAGTTCAGAAGCCCAATCACCATTTGTAAAACTTGAAATCAATCCAACCGTTCTTCTTAATACCAACAAGGCATCTGCACTTGAAACTGAACTACTGTTATTTACGTCAGCTGCTAATAAATTAACACCTGATATAGTTGCCAAGCTTACTATATATCTTCTTATTCCTAATGCATCTGTAGCATTAACACCACCAAAAGAAGAAGTTGGTAATGCGTATAGTTTATAACTACCTGAAGCTAATTTTGAGAAGTTATAAATACCATCCATGTTTGTATAAGTAGAATCTATAATGATATTATTAGAATTTAATAAAAACACTTTTGTACCATGCATAGGTGTTAATGATGGATTGTTATAAAACACACTGCCAGAGAGTGTATGTTTAACGGTAACCTCAACAATATCACTAGCAGAGCAATTGTTAGCATCAGTAACCAGCAATGTGTAGCTGGTTAAGCTATTGGGGCTTACTATAGGATTTAGTATATTGGTTGCAGATATATAACCTGATGAATAAGATGTTTGTGTCCATGAGTAAACATAAGGATAACCACCTCCCAAAACACTTCCATTTAGCATAATAGAAGTTCCCAGATTTATTGTTGTATCTAATCCTGCATTAACAATGGGTTTATTATTTACAGTTATAAAAACAGTATCTTTAACTGTTGAAGGACATCCATTATTATCAGTAACATCTAAAGTGTAAAAAGAACTTTGCATTGGATAAAATGAATAATTAGCTACAGATGAGAGAAGTTGGTTTGAATTATTTCTCCAATAATATAAATAAGGATTAGTTCCTCCTGTAGCATTTCCATTTAAAGTCAAATAATCATAGAGGCAAACAGCTTTATTTGTTCCAGCATCAGCAACTGGTGATTGAGTAATGTTAATCATAATTGTATCTGAATAAACACAATTATCTGCATCAGTAACTTTAACATAATAACCTCCACTTGTATTTACATTCAATGTTGAAGAATTGGTATTGTTATTCCATAAATAAGAAGCATAATTTCCTGTATTAAGCAAAACTGAATTTCCTGAACATAATGTAGTATCTGTTCCAATATCAACTGGATTAAGATTTATTGAGGCATTAACTGTTACAATTGTAGTATCGTAAGGTTTTATTGGATCATCCGAATGAACAATTAATTTAAAAGGATGTGAACCTTGAGGCAAAAGACGCCTGTTAACGCTAAGGTTTAATTGAGTTGAATCTCCAACATTAATTATACCTGAATAATTGCTGAGTTCGATACTTCCAATCACCGGTGATGCATTTTCTGTGAAAACTACTCCATTATTAAGTATTCCAGCAATATTATGAGGTGAAAAATCAGATACGGAATTTCCATTTAACTTATTTATTGGCCAATATCCAATTAATCCATTTTCATTACCTTTAAGCATATAATTCATTGAAAATGATAATTGTTTTTGTGTTCTTGCCTTATTCCAGATTCTAACCTCATCAATACTTCCGGCAAAATACCTGTTGCTATAATTTGGATCGCCACCAATAAAAGCGATATTGCCAGTATTATATGCTGCATTTTCAAGAACAGATTTTACCAATTGCCCATTAATATATATTCTTACTACATTTCCATTGTAACTACAAGCCAGGTGATACCAATTATTTATTGTCAGATTAAAATTATCAGCTATCAATGTTTTATCGCAATTGTTTTGATTTGACTTGTATATAACCGCAAACTTTCCATTTACCATATACAAACCCCATGGAATACAATTTCTTACAGAACCAGCAATTAATCGACTTCCAAGTGAAAGATCAGTAGGTTTCACCCAAGCTTCAACGGTCCAGTTATTTACGGATAAATAACCACTGTTAATATTTACATAATCGTTAAGCCCATCGAATTGCAAAGAACCTTTTTCCATTTTATCAACATAAGCATTCCAAATTAAAGGCACAACACCAGTGTTTTTAATTTTAAATGGAATTACCTTTTGACTATCGCAGACAAAATCAGTAGTAATAAAATCAGGCAATGTTATTATTTGTGGAGCTCCTACACTTTTACCTTTAAGAATAACATTCAGATTTCCAGCATTTGAAATAATAATAAGATTATCTGAATAACTTGCTATGTTATTTGTTGTAAAAGTAACATTAACAAAAGCTGAATCTTTTGGAGGTATATTTAATGAAGTTTTATTTAAGCTAAATTCCGGCAATGACTTTGTAATATTACTTATCCTAAGTGTATCACATCCGGTATTTTTTATATATAATGATTTAGTGCTTGATGCTCCTATCATTATAGTATCCATTATCAAAAGCTGATTGTTAGAGACAATTATAAATGGACTTCCACTAATCCGCATTTGTATAGGAACTGTTATTTGAGAATGTACCGGATCATTTGTATTAAATAAAAGCTGAGAATTATATAAGCCATTAATCAATCCTTGTCCGTTTAAAACAACTTGTATGGTTGCTGAATCACCTATTGCTACATTGCCAGAAACAGGTGAAATATTAGCAGTATTCAAAATATTGATACTTACTTCATCTATAGCCCAATGATCGCAGCAGGAACCGCTATGAGATAATTGTCTCCATCTGAATTTAGTATTAAAGTTTTGTGCTGCAGAGGGTATAGAGACTTGAATGTTAGTGAAAACAGTATAATTCCCTGTATTGAGAGTTTGTATAATATTCCAACTACTTCCATTATTTGCAGAATATTCAAAAACGATGTCTTCACCGTAATCAGCGGCTTCG
>CAIZXK010000076.1 GCA_903936865.1 uncultured Bacteroidales bacterium
GTGAAGCTTGAGTTTTCTGATGGTTTGCCTGCATTTACCAGATTTACAATAAAAATGGCAAGTAAGATGAAGATAAGTTTTTTCATGATTTTTGTATTAGAACTTTATTGTTGGAATTTATTCTTAAGAAGGTTTTTTTTTGATAAAGGTTGCATGCAATTGTAACTTAGAACTAACTTCTTTTAAGACAACAGCTAAAAATTAAAACGCAGACGCTTTATCCGTTTGAGAAGTTAAGAGTCAATTCAAAATATTCAATAGCTTTACAGGGCTTTAACTATAAATTCTACCTCTTTGTAAAACAAAATTCTGGAGCACAAAGTTCGAAAGTAAAAAAAGTGAAACATACTATTTACTGGACTTTATATCATGATAAATACAAAATGAACCAACAACCCTTCAAGAGGTTGAAAACCCTTGAAGGGTAAACATTTGTCAAGTTTATGAATTTCCGGCAAATAATGAATTGCAAACAGATGAAACATCCTAATTACTGAATTTTATATCAGGATAAATGCAAAATGGCATTAGTTGAATCGGAAATATGAATAGAGTTGTTGTATAAAAATACTTATTGATAAAAAAAGAGGCTGACTCATAGTTGTTAGTGTCAGCCTCTTTTTTATTATTCTTCAATTCCCTTTATTTTCCTTATCCATTTTTCCTGAGATGGCGGTTGATATTCCCTCATTTTCTTCAATAAACCGCTATCGTTTTCATCGTCGAGCAGCATCTGCCGATGGATGGGTTTCATAAATTTTTCTGCTTCCATCTTGTCAACCTGCATTATCAGTGCATCATAAAAATGATTGACATTCAGCAGTCCAACCGGTTTCTTGTGTAAATCGAGTTGCGAAGAGGTCATCATCTCAAACAATTCGTCTAAAGTACCAAAACCGCCCGGCATGGCAATAAACCCGTCCGAAAGTTCAGCCAGAATAAATTTGCGTTCGGCCATCGATTTCACATATATCAATTCTGATAACTGATTATGAGCTATTTCTTTATCAGAGAAAAAGTCGGGGATTACACCGATTACTTTCCCTCCATGAGTTAAAACTTCGTCGGCAATTATGCCCATCAATCCAACCTTTGCACCACCATAAACCAAGGTGATTCCTTCTTTTATAAATAGTTGCCCCAGCTTTTTTGCAGCTTCGCTATAAATATTGTTTTCGCCAGTGCTCGAACCACAAAAAACACAGATAGATTTTATTTCATTCATTTATTACCAATTGTTATAATGTATTCCGGCAATTTATCAGTTTGCTTCCGATCAACAGCCTGTTTCAAATAATTTCTTTCTTTGCTTATTTTCCATTCAATTAACATATTGTCTATATGGTGTTTAAGATAATCAGTTGAATTTTTCACAGGCAAAAATACACAATATTTTCAGTTTTACACAGGCGAAAGGATTTTTTTATTACATAACCTATCGTTTTGTCAAAAAAATATTCTGTGAATTCTTTTTAATCACTGTGTAAAATGATTGATAGTTATTTGATGATTTATAAAACAAAAATAAACATAATAAAAAACCGAATTAATTTTTATTGGTGTTTTATTATAACAATACTTTGTTAAACTTTAATAAGTTGCAGAAATTGAGAACTTTGACAAAGTTGTAGTTGTTTATATAAATATATTAACAATTAATTAATCATTTGAAGGAAAAAACTTTGTCAAAGTTTAACTAACTATTGACTTTAATAATATTACGTAAAACAGTATATTTTAAAGAAATCTATTCTGATAATTGAACAGGAACTGTTTCTTTATCAGAAAAATATTATTTTTATTGAACGTTATTTATATTCAGTTGTAAACATCATATCATTTAATAAAAAATATCATGAAGACTACAAGAATTTTTACTGTATTATTTCTTTTGCTTGAAATTAATTTCCTTTCGCTTAGTGCCCAGAAACCGGAAAAGGTATATTCGATTGTTAAACAGATACAAGCTTTTGATTGGTATCGAACTCAGGCTAAACTCTGGAAACAGGAAATCGCAAAAGATACTGCCGATGAAAAAGCATGGGTCAACTATTATGCAGCCAACCGCATGGCCCGTATGACCGATGCTGAATCGTGGAATAAGGAAAAAGGCGATTACTTTCTCGATTTAAGTGCTATAGTAAGTAAAGTCGAAAAAGCAATTCCGAATACCTTTGAGTATTATCATATAAATATATGGGATAAAGGTGTTTATGACAAAAAGCAGGTCGATTATTTGTTAAAGGCACAAGCTATGTATCCCGACAGAATGGAATTGATAAGTAATTATGTGAATTATTACGAACTAAACCGCGACAAGGATAATATGAAGAAATATTGTACCAAATGGTTCAATAGTAACGAAATTTCCTCAGGAATCATTGCCTATAATTATAATATGCTCAATTCACTGGAAGATAATGCCATTATTTTTACCAATGGCGACAATGATACCTATCCGCTCTGGTTACTGCAATATGTAAAAGGGATTAAAAAGGATGTTAGTGTTTTTAATGTGAGTTTGCTTCAGATAGAAAGTTATAGGGATAAATTGTTTATAGAGAATAAAATACCTGTCTTCGAAATGGAGAAGTTCTTGAAAACCTATAAAGAGGAAATGGATTATCCGCAGGCAATAATCCGTCATATTATTAAAAATACAAATCGCCCCGTATATATGGCATGTACAATGAGCGATGCATATTACAAGGAATACGAAAAGGATTTATATCTTACCGGTCTGGCATTCCGATACAGCGAAACAGATGTGGATAATATGGCTTTAATCAGAAAAAATTATGAAAAAATATTCTTGCTTGATTATTTAAAGATTAATTTTACCAATGATTTATCAGAGACAGTAGTGGCACAGATAAATATGTGTTATCTTCCTGCAATGTTCAAGCTTTATGAGCATTACAGTTTGTCGGGAGAAAACGAAAAGAAAGCTGAAGTAAAAAAGCTGGCCATTAAAATTGCTAA
>CAIZXK010000077.1 GCA_903936865.1 uncultured Bacteroidales bacterium
AAATATTAATTTCAGCTATTGTATCTTAATGAAAGTTAACAACTTAAAAATAGTTGAAAAAAATCTAAAAAATTTCAGCTTTAAATCAAAAATTGTTGTAAATTTGTTAATTCAAAAAATATGTATTATTTTTTTTGTTAATTAATTTAAAAAAATTTGCTATGGAAATAGATAAGCCAGTTAAAATCCTTTTTGCAGAAGATAATCCTGATGATTTAGAATTGGCAATGAGAGAGTTATCTCAAAATGGAATAGAACATACCGCATTAAATGTAATATCACCTGAGAAATTTATAGAAGCTTTGCATAATTTTAAACCTGATATAATTATTTCAGATTTAAGAATGCCATTTTTTGATGGCATACAAACCTTGCAATTTTCATTATTGCATAATCCCGATATTCCTTTTATAATGCTTACCGGCTCTACTGATGAAGAAACTGCTGTTGCATGTATGAAAGCAGGAGCCACTGATTATATTATCAAGGATAGGCTGAATATGCTGCCATTTTCAGTAAAGGATGCAATTCAGAATAAAAGATTACTGAATGAAAAGCAAGAGGTTGAAAGAGTTTTGGCAGAAGAAGAAAAAAAATATAGATTACTTTTCGAAACTATGACTCAGGGTGTTATTTATTATAGTCCCAGAGGTGAAATTTTATCAGTTAATCCCGCAGCTGAACGTATTTTAGGTTATGATGCAGAACGACTCAAAGGAATAAAATTATCAGATGTAAAATGGAAAACTATTTATGAAGATGGAAATGAATTTCCTGTTGAATTTCATCCTGCAATTTTAGCTTATAAAGGCAAAAGAAAAATCAACAATGTAATAATGGGAATAATTAAACCTAACAAACATGATATTATTTGGTTAGATGTTTCTGCTGTTCCACAATTTGATGAAAAAACAAATTTTCCATATCAGGTTTACACTACTTTTGAAGATATTTCAGAAAAAATGAAAACCCAATTAGCACTTAAAACCAGTGAAGAAAAATTCAGACTATTATTCGAAGAAATGAATAATGGATTAGCATTGCATGAAGTTGTTTTTAATGAAGACAACAGACCTATTGATTTTAAGTATATTAATGTAAATTCAACATTTGAAAAATTAATGGGAATTAATGCATTTGATATTATTGGCAAAACCATGTATGAAATTAATCCAGATTTTGATGTGCTTTTATTAAATCAATATTGTAATGTGGCAATTTATGGCGAACCAATTCAATTGGAGGAATATAATAAGGAATTAGGAAAATATTTTGATTTAAAAGTTTATTGTCCGTTAAAAAATCAATTTGCTATTATTTATCAGGATATTACAGCAAAAAAAAAAGCTGAAAATGACTTAAAAGCTAAAATTGAAGAAATTGATCAGTTTTTTTCAAATTCAATAGATTTACTTTGTATTGCAACAAAAGATGGTTGTTTAAAACGAATAAATAATGAATGGGTTAAAGTTTTGGATTATAAATTATCTGAATTGGAAGGTAAACTTCTGATAGATTTAATACATCCTGAAGATATTGAAGATACAAAGCTAATTTTTAATAAACTAACAACTAATTCTGAAGCAGAGACTTTTATTAATCGTTTGAAATGCAAAAATGGAACTTATCGTTTTATAGAATGGAAGTTTTATTCCTTGAATAATTTAATTTTTGCGACAGCTAGAGATATTAGTCAGCGTATTTTAGATGAAGAAGAAATTAAAAGAAAAAATAATGAGTTGGTTAAAACAAATGCTGAAAAAGATAAGTTTTTTTCAATAATCGCTCATGATTTAAAAAGTCCATTTAATGGCCTGCTCGGCTTATCGGAAATGCTTGCTACAGATATTGAACAGTTTTCTAAAGAAGAAATTCAAAATGTTGCGAAAAGTATGAAATCTTCTGCAACATATCTCTTTAAACTTTTGGAAAACTTGCTGGAATGGTCCAGAATACAAAGAGGTGTTATAAAGAACAATCCAATAAATTGTCAGTTAAGTGAATATTTCAATCAAAATATTTCTTTAAATAGCACTTTAATAAGCAAAAAAAGCTTAAATGTATCAAATACAATTGATTCAAATTTATTCGTCTCTGCTGATTCACATTTTCTGAACTCTGTAATAAGAAATATAATTTCAAATGCTATTAAATATACGAACTTAAATGGATTGATTGAAATATCAGCAAATAAGATAAATGATAAACTTATTCATATTTCAGTTAAAGACAATGGTATTGGGATATCTGAAAATTATAGAGATGAACTTTTCAGAATAGATCAAATAAATTCTTCTCCCGGAACTGAAGGAGAAATGGGAACAGGATTAGGTTTAGTGCTATGTAAAGAATATATTGAAAGAAGTGGTGGTAAAATATGGATTGAAAGTGAATTGGAAAAAGGTACAACAATTAATTTTACACTTAAAACTATTTAACCCATTTAGCTAATTTTGGAGAAAAAGGTTCTGTTATTGATAATAGAACCTTTTTTATTGCTTTTCATATTGCTGTATTTCATCAAAAACAAACTCAATTGAAATTCCAGCCTGTTTGAACATTTCTTCAGATTCATAACCTGCATGATATTTACGTTCGCAAACAACTCGTTTTATACCACAATTAATAATCAGCATAGCACACGTTCTGCAAGGTGTCATTCTGCAATAAAGAGTTGCTCCATTAAGTGATATTCCCATTTTAGCGGCCTGACAAATTGCATTTTGTTCTGCATGAACAGTTCTTACACAATGATTGGTTATTTTACCATCCTCATGAATTACTTTTTTAAATAAATGTCCCACTTCATCGCAATGTGGCAAACCCATTGGAGATCCTACATAACCGGTTACCAATATCTGTCTGTCTCTGGCTATTACACAACCGCTTCTACCTCTATCACATGTAGCTCTTTTCGCTATCGTATTTGCAACTTCCAGAAAATATTCATCCCATGTAGGACGTATATATTTATCGTCAATCATATTTTATTTTTTTGAAATTATTATCTAAGCACTAATTTTTTGTAAAATTTCTTCAACTTTTTTGTGTAAATTTTCCATACTTCCTGAATTCTCAAAGAGAAAATCTGCCATTTCAATGCATTTCGTTAAATTTTGTTTAGTTGGATCTTTTGTATCCATCTCACGAGTCTCATTTTGTATAAAAGTATCATAACTTATTTTATCTGTTTCCGAGTTCCTGATAACAATTCTTTCATATCTTATTTTAGCTTGTGCATCTATTGCAAAAAGGTAAAAATTCCCTTTTTCACGTAATGATTCAATTTCGCCAGGTGTTCTTATACTTTCAATAATGCAATTCTGACCAGAGAGAATGGCTTTTTCATATAATTGATCTGTAATATAGGAAGGTGAAAATTTAGCCCTCATTTCATTAGCAACAATCACCATATTATCTCTGTTTACAGATAACTGTCTTTTTTCTATTTCATCTATCAGGAAACTTCTTACCGAATAGTGTTTGAAATGTTTATATTCAACCAAGTAATCAACAATTGTTCCTTTTCCTGCACCTAATGTACCTGTAATCCCAATTATAAGCATATTAAAATCTCTGTTATAAACTTATTAAATGTCTTTTGTTAACAAAAGTATTAATTTAAATGATATTTGAAATCATTTATTTTATAAATTTGTTTAAAATAAAAAGTAAATAGCATGAATGAGTTATATCCATTAAAATTTACTCCTGTTTTTAAAGATAAAATATGGGGTGGAAGTAAAATTAGAACTGAATTAGGATTGGATTTTTCACCATTACCTAACTGTGGTGAGGTATGGGTTTTATCAGGTGTAAATGAAAATATTTCTGTTGTTTCAAATGGATTTTTGGAAGGTAATGAGTTGAATGAACTGATAGAAATATACATGGGTGATTTGGTGGGAGATGCCATTTATGAAAGATTTGGAAATGAGTTTCCTCTATTGATTAAATTTATTGATGCAAACGATTATTTATCAATACAGGTACATCCGGATGATGATTTAGCAGCAAAACGTAAAATTGGTTATGGTAAAAGTGAAATGTGGTATATTCTTCAGGCTGATAAAAATGCTGAATTGATTAGCGGTTTCAATCAAAAAATTAACAAGGAAAGTTACATTAATCATCTTGAAAACAAAACTCTAAAGCAAATATTAAATATTGAAAAAGTGAAACAGGATGACGTTTTTTATATTCCTGCAGGAAGAGTTCATGCATTAGGCCCTGGATTATTATTGGCTGAAATTCAGCAAACTTCCGATACAACGTATCGTATTTATGATTGGGATAGAATGGATGAAAAAGGAAATTCCCGTCAATTGCATACAACAGAAGCACTTGATGCAATAGATTTTGCATATCATTCCAGTTATAGAACAGACTATAATCCCCAAAATAATAAAACAGTTAGCTTATTGGAAACTCCTTTTTTTACATCCAATATTCTGAATTTCAATCAGAAAATAAATAAAAATTATGAGGAACTTGATTCATTTGTTATTTATGTTTGTATAGAAGGTATGGGCGAATTACATTATGATAATAAAAAAATTGATTTTAAAAAAGGAGAAGTAATTTTATTACCAGCTTTGCTAAATAAGATTCAATTACTTCCCTTTGGAGATACCAAGTTGTTGGAAACCTATATTGTATCAGTAATTTCTTAAATTTATAAAGTTAATCAGCTATTTTGGCAACATCATAATGATATTTATTTTGAAGTAGTTATTGTTTAATTGAAATAAATGAATTTGAACTATGGCAAAGAAAAAAACAAAGCAGAAGAAGATATTTGTATTGGACACATCTGTAATTCTTTATAATCATAATGCAATTAATAGTTTTGAAGATAATGATGTCGTTATTCCTATTACAGTTTTGGAAGAATTGGATAATTTCAAGAAAGGAAATGATATTATCAATTTCGAAGCTCGTGAATTTATAAGGATAATGGATAAACTTTCAGATAAATTTACATTGCAGGAATGGATTCAGTTGGATTATCCTGATGCCGGTAAGTTTAAAGTTGCTATGGATGAAAGTAGTGATATTGATGCACAAAAGATTTTTGGAGAAAATAAACCTGACCATAGAATTCTAAATACAGCTTTGGTTATTACTCGTGATAATCCTGATTGCAAAGTAATTGTAGTTACAAAAGATATAAATCTCAGATTAAAAGCAAAAGCATTAAATATGCCTGCTGAAGATTTTCAAACAGGCAAAATAAAAAATGTAGAAGGTTTATATACAGGAAAAACATTGATTGAAGGTTTATCAAAAGGCATTATTGATAAAATTTATGAAAAGAATGAATGTGAACCCTCTGAGATTGGACTTTTAAATCCTATACCAAATCATTATTATATTTTAAAGAACACCAAAAATTCAGTTTTAGCTTTTTATAATCCCATTAGCGAAAAAGTTGAAAGACTCGAAAAGAAAGCAGCTTATCGAATAACACCACGTAATGCAGAACAGGTTTTTGCCTTACATGCTATTATGAATCCTAATGTGAAACTGGTAACTATGCAAGGTGTTGCTAGAACTGGAAAAACATTGTTGGCATTAGCTGGTGCCCTGGAACAAAAAAGGATGTTTAAACAGGTTTATCTGGCACGTCCCATTGTTCCGCTTGGAAATAAGGACATTGGTTTTCTTCCCGGAGATATAAAAGCTAAATTGAATCCTTATATGGAACCTCTGTTCGACAATCTGAAATATATTAAAAATCAATATAGTGAAAGAGATAAAGAATTTAAAACAATAACTGAAGATATTGAAAAAGAAAAACTGGTGATACAACCTTTAGCTTATATTAGAGGACGAAGTTTATCAGATATATGCTTTATTGTAGATGAAGCCCAAAATCTTACTCCTCATGAAGTTAAAACCATTATTTCTCGTGCTGGAGAAAATACAAAAATTATCCTTACTGGAGATATTTATCAGATTGATACACCTTATCTTGATTCTCAAAGTAATGGACTATCTTATCTTATAGATAAAATAAAACATCATCCTATTTATGCCCATATCCGGCTGGAAAAAGGTGAAAGATCCGAACTGGCAAATCTGGCTAATGATTTATTGTAATGATTTTATTTAATTAGATTATAAAGTATGAGATTTTATTTATTTTTTATCCAATTTTACTATCTGATAAAGATTATAGAGTAACATATAATCCAATCCGTTATAGTTGCCGCCAATACCATTAGTTTCACCCATTTGAGTTGCCTTTTTATGATGCCATTTGTAAGACGACGACCATCCGTTGCCGTTTTGATTTTTGTTATAATAATTAAAAGGACCTTCATAAGGAGCTGAATTTAATTGTTCTATAGTTTTATTAATTCTGTCTTTTTTATTTTTATGTTTGTCATGCAGTACTTCCCACGACAATACATAAAAAGTATCCCAATCCTGTTTTCTTGTTTTGGCTTTAATACCAAAATAGGTTGTATTCATTTTAAAAATCAAACCTATAATAGGAATTGTTGCTCTCCATGAATCACCAATAACAGCCATTGTTGTAATCATGGTTGTATTATCTGCATTTGGATTTGGGAAAAATTGCCCCATTTGAAAAAATAATTCCTGTGGATATCGTGTAATTTTTTTTCCCAGATTATCATAATCAGGTTTAAAAAATTGAGCGGCTTTCATAAATCCATGAGCATAAAACCAAGCCAAACCACCTTCATAAGCCTTTAGTTTCTCACCATTTGGTCTAAAAATACTCCATCGCAAACTCAAAGTTTTGCCGTATATGCGTGAAGAGTTGCGAATATAGTCAATAAGATTTATTGCAATTGCTTTTGACATATCTTTCGATAATGAACCCTCTGGCATACATTTATATACCAATGCCAAACCATACAATAAGCCAATAGCTTCATCCTGACTCATTGCTTTAGGAATCGAATCGCATTCTGATATTTTATTAACCCATCCGGGATGTCCAGCAGGTAAATTACCAAAAGTTTTTTTATTATTATCCCATAGGTCATTAGGCTGTAAATTATTGTTAAAGAATTTTTTACGTTCATTATTTTCCAAAAAATCGCAGGGAACACTTTCTCTAACAAAAAAACCATCAAAGCTATCTTTAAGATTCTTAAAAACAAAAGATTCTACTTTGTCAAGGTAATTGATATATTGATATAAAGCCAGATTTAATTCATGTTGGGTTTCATTTGCCCTTTCATCTTTGGAATCTTTAAGAAGTTTAAATTCAGTAGCAAGCATACCAATATAATAGCCAAAATAAATTCCATGCTGTCCAAAATTAAGATCATCAGCACCATAGTCAAATCGATTTCTTATTCCGGCAATCTGGCTTTCACCTCTGGCTATACCAGGTAAAACAAAATAATTTAATCTATCGCGATAATGCCAATACTTTGCTTTATTTAAGGAATCATTTTGAGATAATAAATTTATGGATGTAAAAGAAAAAAATAATAAGAAATATAATACCTTCTTCATAAAAAAACAATAAATAATTCAATTAATCAACTAATTGAGCAATCAGATATTATATAAGCTCAGCAATAATAGTTTTACCTCCAATAACTTTTTGATTAATTTTTACATTAATCTTAGAATTTAAAGGTAAAAACAAATCCACCCTAGAACCAAATTTAATAAAACCAAGTTCATTTCCTTGAATTGCAATATCACCAACTTTAGAATAACAGACAATACGACGTGCAACAGCTCCTGCAATCTGACGAATTAAAATTCGTATCCCATTTTCATTTTCTACAACTATAGTTGTTCGTTCATTTTCGGTAGAAGACTTTGGATGCCAAGCTACAAGGAATTTTCCAGGATGATATTTGCTGAAAATTACTTTTCCACTTATTGGATAACGGTTAACATGAACATCATTTGGAGACATGAAAATTGAAACCTGTTTTCTTTTTTCTTTTAGAAATTCAGGTTCATCAACTTCTTCAATTACAACGACTTTTCCATTTGCAGGACATAATATTAGTTTATCATTTCTTTTAATCTCAACTATTGGTACTCTAAAGAATCTTACTATTAATATGTATAATACTGTAAGGGAAATTTCAGTTAAATAGATGATAAAGGTAAATTGTTTTAAATACATGTTTACCAGTGCTATTACTCCTAGAAATAAAACAAAAGAAACCAACAGAATTTTGTAACCTTCTTTATGAATTTTCATGATATATTAAATTAAAAAATTGATTAATAAAAGGTAAAAAAATACAAATGGAGCAGCAATCAATACAGCATCCAATCTATCCAATATACCACCATGACCGGGAAGTATATTTCCCGAATCTTTAATATTTAAACTTCTTTTAAAAAGAGATTCAATTAAATCTCCAATTGAACCGAATACAACTATAATTATAGCCATTCCAATCCATTCCATAGTATTTAAATCTATAAAGAATAACGATAGGATATAAGCTACTATTATACTAAAAAGAAATCCACCAAAACTTCCTTCCCATGATTTTTTTGGAGATACCCTTTCAAATAATTTATTCTTACCAAATTTTACTCCAATCAAATAAGCAAAAGTATCATTAGTCCAAATTAGAATGAAGAAACCGAGTAATAAACCTTTTTTAAATACTCCATTTTCCAATGAAATATTAGGTATAAAAACCAATAATGAAAGTGGTAAAGCTATATAAAACAATCCCAATAGGGTGGTAGCTATATTTTGCAAAGGATTTTGCTTATTCCTGAATAATTCAAAAATAAATACTGAAAAAGAAAGTGGAACAAGAATCAATAAGTATTCAAGACTAATCGCATTAAAAGCAGAATTAGCTGAAAATACAAACATAACAACAGTAATAAACATACCTGTAAAAAAATGAGGTTTAATTTTATCAGAGTTAGTTATGTTATAAAATTCAATTAAACCTGCTATTGCAAAACCTGCAAATACAATATAAAAAAATAAAGGATGAATTAAAATGGAGGCAACAATTAAAGTTACATAAACAGTACCTGTTAAAGTTCTTGTAAGAAAGTTATTTAATTTCATTTAATTTCAAAATAATTATTTTAGCTCTCAAAATTTCATTAATATTTACATATAATTCAATATCGCCAAAGAAATACATTGAATCCTGTTTATTTACAATATATGACTCAATATCATTTCCAAGCAATAAACTCTTAGCTATTTCAATCTCATATAATTTATTAGAAGAAAAAATTAATACTAAATCATTTTCCATAAGCAAAATTATTGTATAAGATTATCAATCAGGAAAACATAAACTTCTTTTGGTCCATGAGAACCAATAATAGTTGTATTTTCAATTTCAATATTTCTGCTTGGACCACAAATGATGGAAATCATTGACGGTAATGTAGGATATTTTAATCTTATTTGCTTTAATGCCTGTTTCATATCATCTACCAATTGCGAAGTGTAAGCAATTACAATATGAGTATCTGGATAAAAATTCATTTTTCTTCCTGACATTTGTTTAGATGAAACCATGATGCTTCCACTTCTGGCTATTAAGAATTCACATCTGGTTATTCCTATTTTTTGTAGAAGAAAATTATTTTCGTCAGAAGAAAATTTAATTTTTGAAAGTTCTAATAATTCAATTAAATCATCATCAACACAAAAAATATTTTCCCATTTTTTTGAAGAAGCAATATAATAATAATTGTTTAGAAATTCTTTTTCATCAGAACAATACACAAAGTTACCATTAGCTTCATTAAAAGCTTCAGCAAAAGTAATATCTAAAGAATCATTAATTTCATAATAAACAGATGATTCAAAATCAATATTCTGAAAAGGATTGTCTGACTTATCAATAATGGCATCTCTTATTTTTTTTAAAACTTTTTCTCTATTCGTACTGTCTTTCATTAATCAATCACTTTAATAACAGTAAACATTACAATATTGATAACTATCATTTTATGACTTTTCCTCTTTGGATTTATTTTCGGATAATGCTGGAACATTTTCTTTTTCATTAACTGTTTTTCCATCAATGGTAACAGTATTTCCATTCCTATATAGCATATCCATATCTTTATCCTTGTCAAAAGGTCTTTTCCCAAAAATAGTTTCCAAATCTTCCCTGAAAATAACTTCCTTTTCAATTAAAACCTTTGCTAAACTATTTAATTTTTCTCTATTCTCCTGTAATAACTTAATTGCACGTTGATAAGCAGTCTCAATAAGTTTACTAATCTCGCTGTCAATAAGTTCAGCTGTTTTTTCGCTAAAAGGTTTTGAAAAGGAATATTCCTGCTGTCCAGTTGAATCGTAATAACTAACATTTCCAACTTTATCATTTAATCCAAAATAAGCAACCATAGCATAAGCTTGTTTGGTTACTTTTTCCAAATCATTCAATGCACCAGTAGATACTCTGTTAAATGCAACGAATTCAGCAGCTCTTCCACCTAACGCAGCTGTAATTTCATCAAGCATTTGGTCTGTAGTAGTTATTTGACGTTCTTCAGGCAAATACCAGGCAGCTCCTAAAGCTTTTCCTCTTGGAACAATCGTTACTTTTACTAGAGGATGAGCATGTTCCAATAACCAGCTTATAGAAGCATGACCAGCTTCATGGAAAGCAATTACCTTTTTTTCATCCAATGAAATGATTTTATTTCGTTTTTCCAAACCACCAACTATACGATCAATTGCATCTAAAAAATCTTGTTTTTCAATGATTTTCTTTCCTTTACGTGCAGCAATTAATGCAGATTCATTACAAACATTGGCAATATCAGCTCCTGAAAAACCTGGTGTTTGTTTAGCTAAAAATTCAACCATTACTGTAGTGTCAAATTTTAAATTCCGCATGTGAACTACAAAAATAGCTTTACGTTCTTCCAAATCAGGAAGTTCTACATAAATCTGACGATCAAATCTTCCTGCACGCATCAATGCTTTATCGAGAATATCAGCACGGTTAGTTGCAGCTAAAATAATTACTCCAGCATTAGTGGCAAAACCGTCCATTTCAGTTAGTAGCTGGTTAAGAGTATTTTCTCTTTCGTCATTTCCACCAGTAACAGCGTTTTTACCCCTTGCTCTTCCAATTGCATCAATCTCATCTATGAAAATAATGCAAGGAGCTTTTTCCTTTGCTTGTTTAAACAAGTCTCTAACTCTTGAAGCACCAACTCCAACAAACATTTCAACAAAATCAGAACCTGAAATAGAGAAAAATGGAACTTTTGCTTCACCGGCAACAGCTTTTGCCAATAAAGTTTTTCCTGTTCCGGGAGGACCAACTAATAATGCACCTTTTGGAATCTTGCCACCTAATTCTGTATATTTTGTAGGATTCTTTAAGAAATCTACAATTTCTATAATTTCAGTTTTAGCTTCTTCCAGTCCGGCTACGTCATGAAAATTAATTGAGACACTTGTATCTTTATCAAATAATTGGGCTTTCGATTTTCCTATATTAAAGATTTGTCCTCCACCAGAACCTCCTTTTCCCATCATTCTCATAAAAACAATCCATAAAACAATGAGAATCAGGAATGGCCAGATAAAGCCAAAAATTTCACTTCCCCAATCTCTTCGATTTTCTGAATAAACTGGAATTGGATCCTTACTTAGAATTTGTTGTTTTTCAAAATCCGATTTATTTATAGTATCTTTTGCTATTAATTGATTTTGAACATCTTTTAAATCATTTTGAAAACTTTCAAGTGTTATAAATTTATAAATATAAAAAGTTTCACCAGTAAATGTACTGCTAAACCCTTCAGGTTTAATATTTTTATAGGTAGTGTCATTTGCAATACTTTCTTTTTTTATATAAATTTCAGCAGATTCTTTATTTACAATTGTAATTTTTTCAACATCTCGCTTCCCAATCATTTTAGCTAATTGACTCCAGGTTACTGTTTTATCAGCCTCTTTAAATGACTTGCTTCCTGTAAATTGCAAACCAATAAATACTAAAGCCAAGATTCCATATACCCAATAAATATTAAATTTAGGTTTATTCGGAATAGAAAATTTTCCTTTCTTGCCAGGTTTATTTTCCTTTTCTGTTTTCTTGTAGTTATCTTCCATTTAACTTTTTTATTTTCAATTGTTTATTTAAACAAATTAATAAGAAACATGTTTTTTAAAATATATCTTCTAAATTTTTCACTTCAGCATCAGCCCAAAGTTTTTCTAATTGATAGAATTCACGACTTTCTTTCTGAAAAATATGTACTATAATATCCACATAATCAAGAAGTATCCATTCTGAATTTAAAAATCCTTCTTTATGCCATACATTTTCTCCAATAGCTTTATGAACTTCATCTTGAATAGAATCAGCAATAGATTCGGTATGAGTACGGGAAGTCCCATGGCAAACAATAAAATAATCAAACATAACATTGTGAATTCCAGTAAGATTCATAATACTTATGCTTTTCCCTTTTTTTTCTTGTATGCCTTTAACTATAATATCAGCAAGCATTGCTGATGTTGTTTTATTTTTTTTTTTTGCCATTTAAGATAAACTAATACTATGCAAAATTAAAAAAAATTAACGATTTGTGTAGTAGAATATGAGTTTATTTATTTATTTTTGAATTTTTAAGATATTTACAAATGAAAAATTTAATTTTTACAAAAGATAAAATACATTTATTTAAAGAAATTGATTCAACTAATTTATACGCTTCCAAAATAATTAATGACAATACAATGGAAGGAACTATAATTTGGGCACTATTTCAAACTCAAGGGAAAGGGCAAAAAGGTAACTTATGGGAAAGTAAGGATTCTAATAACCTTACATTTAGTGTGATATTAAAACCTAAATTAATTAAACCTACAAATCAATTTAATTTAAATATGGCTGTTTCGCTTAGTATGGTTGATTTTTTGAAATCAGTAATTCCAATTTCAACCATTAAGTTAAAATGGCCTAATGATATTTATATTAATAAAGATAAAGTAGCTGGGATTTTAATTGAAAGTCAGATTATGGGTAATTGTATTGAAAATTCAATTATAGGAATTGGATTGAATGTAAATCAGATAGTTTTTTCAAATAATATTCCAAATCCAACGTCATTAAAACTAATTTCATCGATAGATTATAATCTAGAAGAGTTATTATATCGCTTTTTACCTTTTATAGAACAACGAATTCAACAATTATATAACCTTGAATTTAATATACTTAAAGATGATTACCTAAATAATTTATTATACTTTAATGAAAGAAAAGAATATTGTATTAAAAATCAAATAACAAATGCAATAATAGTTGGGATTTCAGAATTTGGGAAATTAAAATTAAAGCTTGAATC
>CAIZXK010000078.1 GCA_903936865.1 uncultured Bacteroidales bacterium
TTCGATAGAACTTAACCGAAGCAAACCTATAGAAACTGATCCAACAAGTGCAGAATTCGTAAAAGAAATAACAGGATGGGGAAAAATAACCAATAAAATAATGCTTTGGGATTATGAAACCCAATTCTCCAGTTCATTCGGACCATTTCCATTATATCACACACTTCAGCCCAACATCCAGTTTTTTACAAAGCATAATGTTGTAGCTCATTTTCAACAATGTAACATTAAACATAGTGAGAATTTCGGTGAATTGAAATCATATTTGCTATGCAAACTATTATGGGATCCAACTGCAAATGCTGATGAAATTATCAACGATTTTATGATTGGTTATTATGGTGATGCAGCGCCATATATTCGTCAATATTTTGATAAATTACATAATGAGTGCAAATTACATGATGTAAAATTGGATATTTATGGAAATCCGGTTTGGTTGGCTGACAATATTTTATCTGAAAGCAATATGATTATTTATAATGAATTATTCGATAAAGCAGAGAAATCAGTAAACCTAAATCCTGATATTCTGGGTAGAGTTAAAGCGGCCCGTTTACCTATAATGTATTCAGCAATTGAAATTGCCAAAACCGATTTATTTGGTAAAAGAGGTTGGTATAAAGAAGTAAATGGAAAATATATCCAAAAACCAGAAATGAACAAAATGCTCGAGGATTTTTATTCTTTATGTAAAAACGATTCCATCAATACATTGAATGAAAAAGGTCTCACACCTGAGTTTTTTTATAATAGTACTTTGCGTTCAATAGATGTGCAGGTGGAAGGAAATCTGGCGTTTAAGAAAAAAGTGAGTTGTCAGCCAAATTCTGATCCCAAATATACTGGAATGGGATCACAATTGCTTACCAATGGAGTAAGAGGTACAGAAGATTACAAAATAAACTGGCTTGGATGGGAAGCAATTGATGCAGAAATAATTGTTGATCTGGATAGCGTACGAAAAATCAATGAAATTAATATCAGCACCTTACATAAACCCGATGTATGGATACTTCATCCAGTTTCCATTGTATGTTTATTATCAAACGATGGAATCAACTATGTATATGCTGATGAAAAAAAACCAGATCCTGAACTTAGAGAGAAATTAGACATTAATACATTTAATTTCCAGCTAAAAGATACAAAAACCAGATTTATTAAATTAAAACTAACAAACCTTAAGAATCTTCCACAATGGCATGCCTATAAAGGTAATAAATCATGGATTTTTGTTGACGAAATTATTGTAAAGTAAGTAGTTGATAGCTTTAAAAAAGATATACTACTAACTTTATAAACTACTTTTATTCTTTTTTGTAAATAATTTTCACTATTCATCCGACTTGCTTACTATCAGCAAATTACAAAAATTATGTTGAATTCTGTTTATTTATCGTATTTTTGTAAAAAAAAGCTGACATTACAATATTAAAATCACTAGTGCGTTTTACTGATACTATGCGATATACAATTTCCATATTATTTTTTTCTTTTTGGTCAATTGTAAATACAATCGGACAAAATACTACTATTGGTGGAAATGCAATTGGTGCTGAAGGATTAAAAATAAAGCTCATTACATCAGCCGATTATATTTCGGATTTGCAGAAGAAAATTGATGAATGTATTATTGATTCGAATGGTAATTTTAAATTAAAAACTTCTATTAATGAAGTAATTTATGCTCAATTACAGATTGGTTACTTAAAAGGTGAATTATATCTGGAACCAGGTAAAACATATAAAATCAAAATTTTACAACAAAACTACAGGGATGACGAAAAAGAAAGTCCTTTTCTCTCTAAAAAGAAATTGGATTTGGAAGTTAACAGTAATGATACCAATGATTTGAATCAGAAAATTTCAAGATTTAATGTATTATACAACGATTTTGTTATAAATAATTTTAATGCAATTTATCAAAGACGAGATAAAGGTAAAATTGATTCATTACAAATCAAAATAATTGAATCGTTGGGAAAATCAACTAATTCTTATCTGAATAATTACATAAAGTACAGGATAGCAGGCCTGGAGCAAATGGGAAGATTAAAGAATACTAAAAAACTTTATTCAGCTTATTTGATGAATCAACCCGTTTTATATAACCATATTGAATACATGTATTTTTTTAATGAATATTACGAAAAATTCTTTTTTAATGGCAACCATTCTTTAAAAAATGATGATTTAAAAAGATTTATCAATGTAGAAAGAAATTATACGAATCTGCTTGATTCATTGGGTCGTGATAGCTTGGTAAAAAATGAAGTAATCAGGGAATTGGTTTTTATGAAAGGCCTGAAAGAATTATATTATTCAAAAATATATAATGGCGACAATATTATTGATATGCTCAGTCGCTTTTCGCTACGCACAAAATTTCAGGAACACAAAAAAATAGCACAAAACCTGATTGAGACATTCATTGCTTTAAAACCAGGTAATAAAGCTCCTGATTTTCGTTTGCAGGATATTAGTGGAAAAACTTTTACTTTATCCTCATTTGCAGGAAAATATACATATCTTGGATTTTTTACTACCTGGTGTGCCGGTTGTATGTCTGAAAACGAATCAGTTAATGAATTAAGGAAAAAGTATGAAGATAAAGTAAATTTTGTATTTATTTCAGCTGATAAACAACCATTAAACCTTCATTACTTTTTAGAAAAAAACAAATACGAATGGTATTTCCTCTATTCAGAAAATAATACAGATGTAATGGAAAATTATGGAGTTAAAACTTTTCCGGTTTTTATGCTTATTGACCCTCAAGGCAAAATAGTAAATTATCCTGCGTTAAAACCAAGTGAAGGAATTGAAATAATTTTCAACCAACTCTTCAAAAAAGAAATTCCTGCCAATAATGAAAATTAAAATCTTATAAATTGATTTTAATCGCTAATCTTAAAATAATTTCTAAGCAATCCATCAACAGATGCAAAGGTATTAGCATAAACTTTATCAAATTCATTACTTTCTAACCATTTTGCTTTAGTAATATCTTCATTGGTTTGAGGTTTAAGCTCTTTCTCGCTATCTGTTTGCATCAAAAACCAATAACAGTGTTTTAAAATTAACTTGCTATTTTCATTATAAATATGGTAAGTATCCGGTAGCTTTTTAATAATCTTCAGGTTATCAATTCCTGTTTCTTCTTCAACTTCGCGAATAGCACATTCTTTAATGGTTTCACCTTTATCAATTTTCCCTTTTGGTAAATCCCACTTCTCTCTTCTGAAAATGAACAAATATTTTTCATTTTTATTTTTCACTAAACCACCACTTGCTTTTACTTCAATATACTTCGATTTAAAGAAAGAAAATACTTCGGCTAACTTATCGGGACAATAGATATATAATTGTTTCGTTATGTTTTTATCAATAAAATCGGATATTGCAGATAGCAATGCCTTGTTTGAGAAGTATTGATAAACTTCAATATTTTCATTTTCAAACAATTGATTATTGAAATTTTTTACAAATTGAATTGACTGATTGTTCACAAAAACTTTATACATTTGCACTATGAAATTTAATGAAGAAATCGCTTTAAAAACAGCTGAATTTTTATTGCAAATTAAAGCAATAAAATTGAATAATTCACAACCTTTTACATGGGCATCGGGAAGAAAATCTCCGATTTATTGTGATAATAGAGTAACATTGTCATATCCAATCGTTAGAACTTATATTCGTCAACAGTTTGCAAATATAGTTCAGGAAGAATTTGGAACTATCGATTTAATTGCAGGTGTAGCAACAGGTGGAATTGCTCAGGGTGTGCTTACAGCCCAGGATTTGGGGTTACCTTTTGCTTATGTTCGTTCCGAAGAAAAGAAACATGGATTAAGCAATCAAATTGAAGGCGTTGTTCAATCAGGACAATCAGTTGTTATTGTTGAAGATTTGGTATCAACTGGAAAAAGCAGTCTTAATGTAGTTAATTCATTGGCAAATGCAGGTTGCAACATTAAAGGAATGGTAGCTATTTTCACTTATGGACTAAAAGTTGCTGAAGAAAGTTTCAAAAATGCAGAAATTCCATTGGTTACACTTACTGATTATAATACGTTGATTAAAGTAGCTGTTGAGCAGAATTATATTAAAGCTGATGATTTAATGTCTCTGAATGAATGGAGAGAAAATCCTGAACTTTGGTCGGAAAATAAAATTAAAGAAGGATTTTAATTAAAAGCAGATGAAAGAAATAGAAAGCGAAAAACTGATTATTACTTGTACTCAGGAAAAAATATTTAATTTCTTATCCGATTTTAATAATTTCGGTAAATTAATGCCCGAACAAATAATCAATTGGCAGTCAACAGAAAACACATGTTCGTTTACCATTAAGGGAATGACTGATTTAAGTATGCAAATCAAGGAAAAAATGCCTTCACATACAATATTAATTTCTTCTTATGGCAAAGTTCCTTTCGATTTTGAACTGAAATGTTCATTTGAGGATTTAGGAAACTATCAAACCAAATCTCAATTGATTTTTATAGCAGATTTAAATCCAATGCTAAGTATGATGGCAAGTAAACCTTTACAGAATTTTGTAAATATGCTGAATGCTAAATTAAAAATAATGGCTGAAGAACCTGGCTTTTAAAAATATATTTCAATACAAATTAATTTTTTGTTAAAACAAATATTTCAAATTAATCTATTATATTGTTATTCAGCAATATAATTGCCTTTTTTAACTAGATAAAAATCAATTCAATTATTTGCACAACTTTTTATGCTTATTTTTTTGTAGGTTTGTAATTATTTTAATAATAGCATTACAACTATGAGAAAAATCATTCTTTTTTTGGGATTCATCATTTTAATCCAATTTTCACAAGCAGAAATTGTACCTATCGAAACAGCAAAAAAAATTGCTTTAAATTTTTATACTTCAAAGATAAGTGAGCAATTACCAAAAATCCAACCAACAGATTTGTATATAAGTAATTCATATACAATTGAAGATGGAAACATTCCTATCTTATATATTTTTAATATCGCAGAATATGGCTTTATTTGCATTTCAGCTGAAGACAAAACTTTTCCAATATTAACCTATTCGTTTGAAAGTATTTATAACCCGAAAAACGTTATCGCTCCATTTCAAATGTGGATAAATGAGTACAAAAATCAAATTATTCAGGTAAGAAAAAACAACTTTCCGGTCAATTCTGAAGTTGAAAAATCATGGAAGTCAATTTTAAATAATTCATTTACAAAAAATATTACTAAATCTGTTTCACCATTTGTAAAATCCAAATGGGATCAAGGTAAAAATTTCAATACAAGTTGTCCTGAAGATACCTCAGGCCAGGGAGGACATTGCGTAACCGGCTGTGTAGCAACTTGCTTAGGACAATTAATGTATTATTACAGGTTTCCGGATCAGGGAATTGGAACTTTCTCTTATACGCATCCGGTATATGGAAATTTATCTGTAAATTATTTCAATTCAACTTATGATTGGAATGCAATGTGTGATGTTCCTACAAAACCAAATTCTGCAATTGGCAAACTAATTGCAGAAAGTGGGATTGGAGTAAGCATGAATTATGGTCCAAATAGTTCAGGAATGTACAATCATTCAGCTGCTTATGTGTTAAGAACTTATTTTAAATATCCTCAAAATGTACAATATATCTTTAGAGATAGTACTACTATAAGATGGGACAGTTTGATGGTGGCCCAATTAGATCAGAAAATGCCATTATATTATGCAGGTTGGGATATTCCAGATACAAGCGGTCATGCGTTTGTATGTGATGGGTATCAGGATACAACATATTTCCATTTTAATTTTGGGTGGGGAGGATCTTATGATGGATATTTTAACGTTAATGCTTTATCACCAGGTGGAAGCAATTTTAATTTAGCACAGGAACTTATAATCAACATTTATCCAGATACATCACTCTATTTATATCCTAATTATTGCAATGGTTTAAAAACTTTAACAGCTTTGGAAGGAAGTCTTGAAGATGGAAGTGGACCTATTGCCTACTATCAGCAAAATAGCAATTGTTCGTGGTTGATTGCACCAAATGCAGATTCAGTTTCATCCATAGTATTAAATTTTAGCGATTTAAAAACTCAAAGTACCCATGGAATTGTAAAGGTTTATAATGGGAATACTATTTCTGCACCCTTAATCGGAAGTTATTCTGGAAACACATTACCATCAGCATTAACTGTTAACAAAAGTGAGGTATTGATTACTTTTACTTCGGACAATGATACAATTAAACCTGGTTTTTTTATCAATTATAAAACCAATACACCAATGTATTGTAGTGTTTTTAAAATGCTGAATGCCAGCTCAGGTACATTTGGTGATGGAAGTGGCGGCAAAAGATATAATGCCAACACTAGCTGTAAATGGGTGATTTATCCTAGTACTCCTGCAGGAAGTGTAACATTGCATTTTAACAATTTTGATACCGAATCCAATAAAGATATAATTAAAATTAAAGGCTTATCTTCTGTTTTGGTTTTGGCAACATTTTCAGGTAATAATATACCACAGGATTTTACATTAACCGGAAATCAAGCTACTTTGGAATGGACAACCAATCATGAAAACGAATTGCAGGGTTGGGAAGTTTCCTATACAAGTTCTGGTGTAGGAATAAATACAATTGAGAATATTCAGAATATGATTATTTATCCAAATCCAACCAATGATATTCTGAATATTTCTATGGAATTAAATGAAATTCAAAATATTAAATGTGAAATATTTTCAATGGAAGGAAAGTTAGTTTACACTGAGTTATGGAATCAATTAAAAGATATTGTGAATAAACAACTCTTACTAAGCAATTTAAAAAGTGGTATTTACCTTTTACAATTGAGTAATGAAAAACATGAGGTTTCTAAACAAAAAATTATAGTAAAATAAAGGAAAATATTACTTAAAATAGTAAGCTTTTTTAAACTATAAATACTTTTATGAAAAAAAAACAAGGTATTATTTCAGATAGTAAAGATCAAATAATATTATCTATTGATGATTCTTCAGATACATTGTTGGAATTACAACAGTTGCTAAAACCCGACACTACTGAAAAAAAGGTATATTTAGTTTTAGAAAACCTATCACCTGATTCAAAGTCCAAATTAGATAATGTTCTTTTGAAATACCCTACAATGGCTATTTGTAAAGCCGATGAAATTGTTAAAATTGAAAAAGATACCATAACAAATTCAAGTTTAAGTATTCATGAAGAGCATTATCGTACACTTTTTGAAACAATGGCGGAAGGTGTTATCTATCTGGATTCCAATGAAAAATTAATTGCTGCAAATCCTGCAGCTGAAGAAATATTAGGATTCACACTTACGCAAATTACTGAAAATAAATATATTGAATTTAAGTGGAAAACTATACATGAAGATGGTTCTGAATTTTCAGGAATAAATCATCCAATAATGGTTGCTTTAAAAACAGGAAAGGAAGTACATAATGTTACAATGGGTATTCTTAATCCCAGAATTAATGAATATAAATGGATAAAAATAAATGCTGTTCCGCAATTTAGAGAAGGAGAAAATACTCCATACCAAGCATTTGCAACGTTTAATGATATTACAGAGCTTAAAATTGCAAAAAACACATTACAAAAAAGGATTACTTCTCTAACACTTCCATTAGTTGAAGAAGATAGTATTGAATTTAAAGATTTATTCAATATAGAAGATATTCAAAAATTACAGGATGAAATTGCTAATGTTACAGGAGTTGCGTCAATTATAACATTACCTGATGGGCGACCAATTACTAAACCAAGCAATTTTTGCAGACTATGCGATGGTATCATTCGTAAAACAAAAAAGGGACTGGCTAATTGTTATAAATCAGATTCTGTTTTAGGCTGTTTTAATGCAGAAAGACCAACTATTCAAAAATGTTTGAGTGGTGGTCTTTGGGATGCAGGATCAGGGATAAGTATTGGCGGAAAGCACATAGCCAATTGGCTTGTAGGTCAGATAAGAGATGAAAATCAAACAGAAGAGGAAATAAGAGCTTATGCAAAAAAAATAGATGCTGATGAAGAAGAGGTAGTTAAGGCTTTTTATGAAGTAAAACCTATGTCGCAAAAAGAATTTGAAAAAATTGCAAATTTAATATTCACATTATCTAATCAACTTTCTTCGATTGCTTATCAAAATGTTCAACAAGCAAGATTTATATCAGATAAGGAAAGATCCGTTATTTCATTACAAGAAAGCGAAGAAAAATTCAGAGCAGCTTTTAAAATAACCCCCGATTCTATAAGTATAAGCCGAATAACAGATGGAAAATATATTGACATAAATGATGGCTTTGAAGAAACTTCAGGTTATAAACGTGAAGAAATCATAGGAAAAACTTCATATGACATTAATATCTGGAATGATGAAAAAGATAGGGATATTTTAGTTGAAACATTAAAAAAACAAGGCTATATTAATAATCTGGAAGCTATCTTCAATTTAAAGGATAATAAAAAAATAATTGCATTAATGTCGGCAAGAATATTAAACATTAATGGAGAGCCTCATTTACTTGCAATTACCAGAGATATAACTGAAAAGAAAAAAGTGGATGAAGCAATAAAAAAAGCTGCAAAAGAATGGCAAGATACATTCGATTCTACTGCCGATGCGATTTGTTTGCTCGATACCAATCAGAAAATTTTAAGAGTTAACAAAGCAATGCTCAAAGCTTTTAATCTGGAAAAAGAAAATATTTTTGAAAAACATTGTTGGGAAATAGTTCATAAATCAAATGAACCTATTCACGGATGTGTAGTAATTAGCTGTTTAAAATCTCATAAACGAGAAAGTATGGAATTGGAAATCAATTCAAAGGTACTTTTTGTTACAGCTGATCCTATTTTAGACGAAAATGGTGAAATAACTGGAATTGTCCACATTATTCGTGATATTTCTGAGCAAAAAAAGGTTGAAAAATCATTGATAGAGAGTGAAGAACGCTACAGAACTGTAGTTTCTTCATCAAGTGAAGGTATAATTTTACAAGATAATACCGGAAAAATCCTTACATGGAATAAAGCGGCTGAGAAAATTTTTGGAATCAGGACAGAAGATGTAATTGGAGAAACTTCTACAAGCAGAAATTACAATACATTTAAAGAAGATGGAACTGAATTAAAAGGTGAAGAACATCCATCAATGATAACCCTTAAGACTGGAAAACCATGTTATGATGTATTAATGAAAGTTATAAGAAATAATAAAGAATATTCATGGGTTAAAGTAAACACAAATCCCGTTTTTATTGGAAATGATAGCAATCCATCCTTTGTTGTAATTTCATTTTCAGATATTACAACACTAAAGGAAACAGAAGAAAAACTTAAAATTACAGAGGAAAAAGTACGTAAAAAATTAGATGCAATATTAATGCCTGAAGGAGATATTGGACAGCTCGAATTAGCTGACATTATTAACACTAAAGAAATTCAAGCATTAATGAATGATTTCTATAACTTAACCCATATTGGAATTGGAATTATTGATTTAAAAGGAATTGTTCTTGTAGGAACTGGTTGGCAGGAAATATGCACAGATTATCATAGAGTTAATAGTATTAGTTGCCAAAATTGTATCGAAAGCGATTTAATACTAACCCAAAATATTGATCCTGGCAGTTTTAAACTTTATAAATGCAAGAACAATATGTGGGATATTGCGACTCCTATCATGCTTGCAGGAAAACATATCGGTAATTTATTTTTAGGTCAATTTTTATTTGAAGACGAAAAACCAGACACTGTTCTATTTGAAGAACAAGCTCTTAAATTTGGTTTTGATAAAAAATCTTACATTGAAGCATTGGAAAAGGTACCACGTTGGAATCATGAAACTATAAAAAACACTATGAGTTTTTATACACATTTTTCCAATATGATTTCAAATCTAAGTTATAGTAATATAAAATTGGCTCAAACTATTGCTGAAAATGAGCGCACTAATATCAAATTGCAAGAACGTGAAGAAATATTTTCAACAATTGTAAATCAAGCAAATGATGCAATCGCTTTAATTAATCCTGATACTGCTGGTTTTGTAGAATTTAACAATATGGCACACGAAATGTATGGCTACACACGTGAAGAATTTAAAAAGATGACACTAGTAGACATTGAAGCAGAAATGGATAAAAAAATTGTTTTTAAATACCTGAAAAACTTAATAAAATCAGGAGGTCAGGAATTTGAAACCAAGCATAAACATAAGGATGGAACGATTAAAGATATAAGGGTAAGCTCAAAATTAGTAAATATTAAAGGAAAAGCTTACATTACAGGAATATGGAGTGATATTTCTTTTAATAAAAAGCAACAAGCTTTATTAAAAGATAAAGATCTGATATTTGAATCATTATTAAACAATAGTCCAATCTATGTTTTTTTTAAAGATCATAATATAAAAGCAGTACATTTAAGTAAAAATTTCGAGCAAATGCTTGGAATGCCAATATCTGATGCAATAGGAAAAGATATGAATGAACTTTTCCCTTCCGATATAGCACTAAATATGATAACAGATGATAAAAAAATAATTCACGAAGGAAAACTTGTTCAGGCTGAGGAAGAATTAAATGGTCGTTTTTATGCAACAATAAAATTTCCAATTTACAGAGAAGATTTACCACCTATGCTTGCTGGTTTTACAATTGATATTACAGAACAAAAGAAAGCTGAAATTGAGATAAAAGAATTAAATCAAAACCTGGAAAAAAGGGTTGAAGAAAGAACTTCAGAGCTTACTGCTGCCAATAAAGAACTTGAGGCATTTGCTTATACAGTTTCTCACGATTTAAGGGCACCACTAAGAGCAATTGATGGATTTACGAAAATATTAACTGAAGATTATAATAAAAATCTAGATGATAAAGGAAAGAAATTATGTAAAACGATAAGTGAAAATGCATTAAAAATGGGTCAACTTATTGATGATTTACTCTCATTTTCGCGAATTGGCAGAAATGAGCTTAATTATTCTACTTTCAATATGAAAAATACGATTCTTTCTGTTTGTCAAAATATTTTTACCGAAGAATTACGAGATAAATTTCAATTGATAATTGGAGAAATGCCCACAATCAATGGAGATAGAAATATGTATAATCAAGTATGGGTGAATCTTATTTCCAATGCTTTTAAGTTTTCATTTAATGTTGAAAAACCGGTTATTGAAATAAAATGTGAAGAAAAACCAGAAGAATATATTTTTTCGATAAAAGATAATGGAGCAGGATTTGACATGAAATATTCTGAAAAACTCTTTGGAGTATTTGAACGTTTACATTCAACAAAGGAATATGAAGGAACTGGTGTTGGACTCGCTATTGTTCAAAGAGTTATTAACAGACATGGTGGAAAAATATGGGCAAAATCGGAAGTAAACAAAGGAGCTGAGTTTTATTTTACTGTAAAAAAATGAAAAAAATAATATCATTTACTTTAAAATTTCATCAATTGTTTCCTTATTTTTCAAAGAAACTACTAGCAATATTCTTTTTACTATTACTTCAATTTATTAATTTTGAATCAAATGGCAGATCATTATATAATGAAATAGTTATTGTATCTGATGATAATTATCCTCCTTATATATTTAGAGATGAAAAAGGTAACCTTCAAGGTATAATTGTTGACCAATGGAATTTATGGCAGGAAAAAACAGGAATCAGGGTTAAATTAATTGCTATGGATTGGATAAATGCTCAGCATTACTTTGATAAAGGCAAAGCAGATGTATTAGAAACAGTATTTTACACAAAACAAAGAGCCGAAAAATGGATTTTTACTGAGCCTTTTGCCAAAATTGAAGTTCCTGTTTTTATCAGTAAATCATTAAGTGGAATTAAAGACACTAAGTCATTGCAAGGCTTTACTATAGGAGTAAAAAATGGTGATGCATGTATTGAAATCCTAAGAAAATCGGGAATCACCTCATTTATTGAATATCCAAGTTATGATTCTATTATAATAGCTGCTTCAAAAGGGAAAATAAAAGTCTTTTGCATTGACAAACCTCCGGCACTTTATTATCTCTATAAATACAACCTCGATGAAGAGTTTAAATTGTCATTTACATTGTATTCGGGAGAGTTTCACAGGGCTGTGCAAAAAAAGAATATTGCATTGGTTGATATTATTGAAAATGGGTTTGATAAAATTTCTAAAAGTGAAATTGAAATTATTGAACAGAAATGGATGGGAAAAACGATAATGTCAGGCAAAACAAAACGTTACCTTATTATATCTGCATCCGTTCTGGTTATAATTTCGCTTATTCTTTTATTTTTTAATATTTTCCTGCGTATAAGAGTTAAGAAAAAAACCTTAGAACTTAAAAATGCATTGGAAGAAATAACTTATAATGAAGAAAAATTCCGAACTATTTTTAATTCGGTTAACGATACCATTTTAATTCATAATTTATTTTCCGGGAAAATAATTGAACATAATTCTGCTGCTGAAAAAATGTTTGGCTTTTATAATAATGAATTCAAAAACCTTAAAATTCAAGATATCAGCTTAGGAATACATCCATTTAATCAAAATAACGCGATGGAATTTATTTCTAAAGCATTAAAAGAAAGACCTCAAGTCTTTGAATGGCAATCAAAAAATAAAAAAGGAGATATTTTCTGGACTGAAATAAGTATGAGTTATAACGCTACGATATTCAAAGATGCTATTATTGTAGTATTGCGCGATATAAATGAAAGGAAAAAAGCAGAAGCGGAAATTAAAGAGTTTTATAAAGTTCTCGAAAACAAAGTAGAAGAACGTACAAATCAGCTTAGTGTTGCCAATAAAGAATTGGAAGCCTTTGCTTATACAGTATCGCATGATTTGAGAACTCCCCTGAGAGCTATTGATGGCTACAAGAATTTTATTGGAAGATCATTTAGACCATTTATCAGAAGAAGGTATTAAAGTTTGTAATGTGATTGTAAGAAATACAAAAAAAATGGGTCAGCTTATTGATGATTTATTATCATTTTCTAAAATCAGTCGCTTTGAAATGAGTAAAATATCAGTTGATATGCAGTTGATTATAGATTCCGTTTGTAAGGAAATAATCAGTGAAGAAATAAATGATAAAATAAAAATAGAAATAGAAACATTACCACAGGTAACTGGTGACAAATCATTATTAAAACAAGTTTGGACTAATCTTATATCCAATGCAATAAAGTTTACATCTAAAAAAGAGAATCCTCAAATTCATATAAGCTGTGAAGAAACAAATAATGAATTTATATTTTTAATTGAGGATAATGGTGCTGGATTTGAAATGAAATATGCAGATAAATTATTCGGTGTTTTTCATAGGTTGCATACATCTCAGGAATATGAGGGAACTGGTGTTGGATTAGCTATTGTTCAGCGTATTATACAGCGGCATGGTGGGAAAATATGGGCAGAAGCTGAAATTGAAAAAGGTGCAAAATTTTATTTTACTTTAAAAAAACAAATTCCAGAAAGTTTATGAAAAATAATCTAAAAAACATTGATTATCTGTTAATTGAAGATAATCCAAACGATGCAGAACTTATAGTAAGAGGATTAAAGAAAGTAATAAATACCGAGAATCTGCTAATTCTGGATGATGGTGAAAAGGCTATTGATTATCTTTTAAACGATGAGGTATTTACTAATGAAAAAAATAATTTAAAAGTTATTTTTTTAGACTTAAAACTACCTAAAATCAGTGGGTTGGATATACTTAAAGAATTAAAGACCAATATCAGATTTCAAAAAATTCCAGTAGTTGTATTAACTTCATCAAAAGAAGATTACGACATAAAAACTGCTTATACGTTAGGTGCAAACAGCTATATAGTAAAACCCATGGAATATGAAACTTTTATTTCAACCATTGCTTCAATAGGTAAATATTGGATTTTAATGAATGAAACTGAAGTTTAAAATAGAATATTTTGCCCATAATTTTTCTTGAAATTTCATTATATTATAAGACCTTAAACCCGCACTCTTTAATATATTAGCCACGAATTACACAAATTACACGAATTTTATTAAAAAAAATAAATGATACTAAAATCTTGCAAAAAACTAATAATAAAGCACTAATAACAATCCTTGCGGATTTAATAGGTAATAATCAAACTAAAATTAAGTACTTTTCATAATTTTTAAATTTTGCTTTATACAAAGTTTTTTATTATTTCAACATAAATATATAGATAATTAATATTAAAATTAAGCAATCTGCAAATCTATTCGAAGAAAAAATATTTATTCACATTTCTGCTATAAAAATCATAATTAATAATAAAACTTTAATTAAAACGTTTCGTAATTCAGTAAAAAACTTTAATTTTGCACAATGATTAAGAAATTGTTATATCTACTTGCAATAGTTACGCTTGTACAATTAAGTTCATGCAGCAAATATCAGCGTTTGCTAAAGAGTACAGATCAGGCTAAAAAGCTGGAAATGGCTATCAAATACTATGAAAAACAAGACTATTACAGAGCTTTACAACTTTTCGACGATGTAATAATTGTATATAGAGGAAAAGAACAGGCTGAAAAAATTCAGTATTATTATGCGTATTGCTATTATGGTCAGGCAGACTATATAGTAGCTAGTTACCATTTTAAGAATTTTGCTAAAATATATCCTAACAGCAAATATGCTGAAGAGTGCCTTTATATGAGTGCATATTGCAAATATCTTGATTCACCTTCATTTACATTGGATCAAACCAGCACACATGAAGCTTTAAAAGAACTCCAGCTTTTTATTAATTTTTATCCTAAAAGCCAAAGAGTTGCTGAAGCAAATAAATTAATAGATGATTTAAGGTTGAAGTTAACAAATAAAGCATTTGAAATCGCCAGATTATATTATAAAACAGAATCTTATAATGCGGCAAAAATAGCTTTTACAAATATATTAAAAGATTTCCCCGAAACATCTAAAAGAGAGGAAATTATGTATTATATTATAAAATCTGATTATAATTATGCAAAACGAAGTATTGATTCTAAAAAACAAGAACGATACAAATCTGTTATAGAAGCATATAATAATTTGATTTCAACCTATCCCCAGACAAAATTTAAAAAAGAAGCTGAAGATTATTATAAATTGGCTTTATCAAATATCGAAAACAAATAAATCATTAATAATTGCTATGGATTATAAAAAATTAAAAACAGAAACAACCGCAGTTACTCGTAATACATCGGATTTTTACAAACAAACCAATAATGTTTACGAAACACTAGCTGTACTTTCTAAACGTGCTAATCAAATAGCCACTGAATTAAAAGAAGAATTACATTCTAAAATTCAGGAATTTGCAACACCAAGTGATAATCTGGAAGAAATTTTTGAAAACAGAGAACAAATTGAAGTAGCTAAATATTATGAGCATTTACCTAAACCAACTTTAATAGCTATCAATGAATTTCTTAGTTCTAAAATTCATCATAGAAATCCTATAAAGGAAGCTTCTGATTCAAAGTTTTAAAACTCATTTACCAACAAAGGTATAAGCTATTTTAATCAATAGTTTATACCTTTGTTTTTTAATATACCTTTTATTATGTTGAACGGAAAAAAAATATTATTAGGAATAAGTGGCGGAATAGCTGCTTATAAAACATTATTTTTAATACGTTTACTGATAAAGAATGGAGCTGAAGTAAAAGTTATTGTAACAAAAAATGCACTTCAATTTGTTACAAAAGTTTCATTGGAAACCATTTCTAAAAATAAAATTTACCAAGATACTTTTTCTGAAATTAATGATTATTCAACAGAGCATATAGCTCTTACCGATTGGGCTGATATTATGATTGTTGCTCCAGCTACTGCAAATATTATTGGTAAATTTGCCAATGGAATTGCTGATGATCCACTATCAACTCTATTTCTGGCTTTTAACAAGCTCATTTTTTTAGCACCCTCAATGAATTGTAAAATGTATGAAAATTTTGCTGTTCAAAAAAATATAGATTTTCTTCAAAAAAATGGTGTAAATGTAATTGATGCAACATCTGGTGATTTAGCTTGTGGATATGAAGGTAAAGGCAGAATGGAAGAACCTGAAAACATTCTTACTTTTATTGATAATAATTTAAAAAACAAATCCATACTGAAAGGGAAAAAAGTTCTTATAACAGCTGGCCCAACTTATGAAGCAATAGATCCTGTTCGATTTATAGGAAACCACTCATCAGGAAAAATGGGGTTTGCTTTAGCGGAACATTTTGCTGATTTAGGTGCTTTTGTAAGATTGGTAACAGGACCTGTAGCCTTAAAAACAGAAAATAAAGAAATTAATAGATATGATGTGGTTACTGCTGCTGAAATGTTCAGATTATGTAAATCATTTTTTAAAACTTCAGATATAATAATAATGGCTGCTGCTGTAGCCGATTTTACAATAGAAAAACCTAACGAAAAAAAAATAAAAAAGGAAAAGAAACTAACTTCAATAAAACTAACACCAACTAAAGATATATTAAAGGAACTTGGATCACAAAA
>CAIZXK010000079.1 GCA_903936865.1 uncultured Bacteroidales bacterium
ATATTTTAAAGGAATAAACTTTGTCAAAGTTTAACGAACTATTGTTATACCCTAAAATCCCCAAGGATTTTTATTAGTGCTTTATTATTAGTTTTTTGCAAGATTTTAGCGTCATTTATTTTATAAATAAAACCCGTGTAATTTGTGTAATTCGTGGCGAATATATTAAAGAGTGCAGGTTTAAGGTATACAATTAATCCTTCAATCAATTTAATATAGAAGAAAAGGGGATGAATCTAAATGATACATCCCCTTTTTTAATTTGGATTATATAAATCAGCAAACTTCTTTTTTCTTATTTATAGCTTTATAAACTTTACTTCCACCATAAATTGCGCCCATAGCTAATAATATACCGAAACCACCATCTATAGGTGCTCCACCGCCAACAGGACCAGATCCCGGTGCTCCAACTGGAGTACCTCCACCAGCTCCAGTTCCCGGACCAGGAGGATCATCTGCTAATACATTGCTCATTAATATAGGAGCTATCATCAGAAAAAACATTACGATAATCTTTTTGATTGTATTTTTCATTTTAATTAAGATTTTTATTTATTTTCAAAAATATTTTTATTTATTCAATACACATTTTAAAGCCTCTTGTAAAGAGAGGCTTTGGTAAGGGTACTATTTTACAAATACTTTTTCGGTACTTACGCCTTTATCAGTAGTAACTTTAACCATGTAATATGCAGTTGCACTTTCCATTTTAATTGAAGTTAAACCTTGTGGATTAACGCTTTCAGAAATAATCAATTTACCCAACATATCGAAAATACTGATATTAATAACTTTTTCTTTTGTATTTATATATATTGTATTTTCATTAGAATAAATAGTTACAACTGAAGTAATATTTGGTTCATTAATACCTGTTGAATTAGCAAAATGCAACACAAAACGATTGGCATTATCATTAGCTGATCCAGCAAATGTATATACCGGGTTCTGACGTAAATCCTGAATACTTCCAGTGAAAATATCTTCCAGTTTTATTGATACATTAGAATCGAAATTATCAAAATCAGAAGCAGTTAAGCTCGCATTATCGGCAATACCCATTCTGATATTTACCGGAATAGCAGCAGGTAAAGTTCCAAAAACATTAATTGCCAATTCTTTATTTGAAGCCAATGAATAAATTTCAGGAATATTTACATCATTTACAAATAATTTGGAAGCATCATAAGATGGATCGTAATTATTTGTAGCAATTGTATTGTAAACAACATTGATTTCATCGGAATAAGCACCTCTTTGAGCTTTAATCTTTACTAAGTTATTAATAGTATTGCTGCTCTTTTGCAAAGGCTGATTGCTGTGAACTCTATTTGTATTACTTAAATTAATTCCATTTGCATCCAACGCTTTAACAAAGAAACCCTGCATTGAAGATAAATATTGATTTCCACCATTAACACTTCCGCCAATTGAACTATACGTAGAATAAACACCCAACGCCTGATTCCATACTTTTACAGCACTACCTTCGATATTTGAAGGATTAATTGTGTTCCAATCCAAAGCTGAAGTATAAGGATTTCCAACCAGATTCCATGATGGAACTGTTGAAATTATCTGATTACCGGTATTTAGAGAGCCAGTAAAGCTAAAAGTCGGATTTGGGGTACTATTAGTTTGGGTATCTGCCCAAATTGCATACCCTTTTTTAGAAATCAACGGAGTTGAAGTATTTGTTATATAATTCCATCCTGCATTATATTCTCTTATATAAACATCAGCTTGTCCTGCAGCCAGATGAAATACACCACTTGTAGCCGATTGAACCGGAATAGAAATTAAATGCCATTTATTACCATCAACATAGCATTTTATATTTGAAACACCATTAACAGTTAAATTACTATTATCCAATAAAGATGCTGTTCCATTTGAATTAGATTCCAGGGTAAGATTATTTATTGCAACGGGAACATTAATGGTAGGATAATTGGTTGTAACTACAGGAATAATAACATCAGAACCTGAATTAGGTAAGTAATTATTTGTCCAGTTTGCTGCAACTTCCCACGAATTATTAAGAATACCCGTCCAGATTGCTGTTGGTTTAATGCTAACATTGCTGTAATTAGCTCCCACAGGAATACCATCCCAGGTCGTAATTTCGCAAAGTAACTGATTAAATTCCAAAGAAGTATTTCCACCTATATAGTTGAATCTTAAATCTAGGAATTTACCATTAGGATTTATACCACTTAGATCTGCTATCCAGGATAAATTAATCTGTTTGAAAACACCATTTAAATTTGTAGGATTAGCAATAGAACCTGTAGCATTAACACTTAAATTTGCTAAATCAACAAAAGACAATTTTGTACTATCATATTTTATTTTCAAATCAATAGCACCGGTATTTATCAAATTACTCAGATTAACAGGAACCAATACTTCTGTACCCGGAACTGCTGCTATACTACTACCCATATTAACTGAAGCAGTTGGAGATGTAACTGTAATAGTTATACCAGCTGAAGTTGCAGGATTATTTGACAAGCAAGAAGTTAAACCTGAAGTCATAATACATTTTACAACATCGGCATTAGAAGGAACAAATGAAAATGTATTGGAATTAGTTCCGGCATTTACATTGTTTACTTTCCATTGGTATGCAGGAGTAGAACCTCCATTGGTAGGATTGG
>CAIZXK010000080.1 GCA_903936865.1 uncultured Bacteroidales bacterium
AAATAATAATAATATTAATTTCAAAATGAAAATAGATTTCACAGCTGAGATTGCAAAGTTAAAAAAAGAAAAGAATGCAGTAATACTGGCTCATTATTATCAAATACCTGAAATTCAAGATATAGCTGATTATGTAGGTGATAGTTTAGGTTTATCTCAAAATGCTGAGAAAACTGATGCTGATATGATTGTATTTGCTGGAGTTCACTTTATGGCAGAAACTGCAAAAATTTTAAATTCTCAAAAAAAAGTTATTTTGCCCGATTTGGAAGCTGGATGTTCTTTGGCAGATTCTTGTCCTCCTGATAAATTCAGAGAATTTTTGAATCTTTATCCCAACCATACCGTTATTTCTTATATTAATTGTTCGGCAGCTATCAAAACCATGTCCGATATTATTTGTACTTCAGGTAACGCTTTACAGATTGTAAATTCATTACCTGAAAATGAGAATATTATATTTGCCCCGGATAAAAATCTGGGTGGATATATAAATAAAATGACAGGTCGTAATATGGTGTTATGGAATGGAAGTTGTGAAGTGCATACTATACTCTCTAAGGAAAAAATTATTGAATTGAAGATAAAAAATCCGGATGCCAAACTTATTGCACATCCCGAATGTGATGCAGCAATTTTGGAACTAGCTGATTTTATAGGATCTACAACGGCTTTATTAGGATTTACAAGAAAAAGTGAAGCCAAACGTTTTATAGTAGCTACAGAAACAGGTATTTTGCATCAAATGAAAAAGGAATCCCCTGATAAAGAATTTATTATTGTACCTGCTGATGAGACCTGTTCTTGTAATGATTGTCCATATATGAAGCTTAATACGATGGAAAAGTTATACTTAGCCTTGAAAAACGAAAAACCGGAAATTTTACTTTCTGAAAATATAATTGAATTAGCTAAAAAGCCTATTATTAGGATGTTGGATATTTCTAGAGAGTTGGGAATTATTTAAATGATTATATCAAAATTTGAAAAGAGGTTTATAAACCTCTTTTTTATTTATAAAGACTTAAACATATTCATTATTTTTGCAAAAAAATTATATTAGTGATTTCAATAAACAGACTATCTATACATTTTACAGGAACATATTTATTTGATGATGTGTCATTTATTATTAATGACAAAGACAGAATAGGATTGGTTGGCAAAAACGGTGCCGGTAAATCAACTTTGCTTAAAATACTCTCGGGTGAAATGGAGCCTGAAAAAGGTGAGATTGTTAAAACAAGCGGACAAACAGTTGGTTATCTTCCACAAGAGATGATTCCCGACAGTAAGAAATCTGTTTTTGAAGAAGCTCTTACTGCTTTTGAAGAAGCTTTACTGCTTCAAAAAAAGGTTCTGCATTTTACTGAACAAATTTCTGTGAGAACTGATTATGAGACGGATGAATATATGGATATTCTTCATAACTTATCCGAAGCCGATGAACGTTTTCGATTAATTGGCGGACATACTATGCAAGCTGATACAGAAAAAATATTGTTAGGACTGGGTTTTTTGAAGACAGAATTTGATAAACCCATGACATCATTTAGTAGTGGATGGCAGATGCGTGTTGAACTTGCAAAATTATTATTAAAAAGACCTGACACTATTTTATTGGATGAACCTACCAATCACCTTGACATTGAATCCATACAGTGGTTAGAAGGTTTTTTAATAAATTATCAGGGAGCTGTGGTTTTGGTTTCTCACGACAGGGCTTTTTTAGATAATGTTACAACACGTACAATTGAGATAACACTCGGACGCATAAATGATTATAAAGCATCTTATTCTGAATATGTTGAACAGCGAGCTGAAAGACGTGAAAACCAAATGGCTGCATTTAATAATCAGCAAAAGCAAATTGATGATATTGAAAGTTTTGTAGAAAGATTCAGGTATAAATCCACAAAATCGCGTCAGGTGCAATCCCGTATAAAAATGCTGGAAAAGATGGATATTATTGAAGTTGAAGATATTGATAATAGTTCTATTCGCTTTAAATTTCCACCTGCACCGCATTCGGGTAAAGTTGTAATTGAAACTGAAGATCTTATTAAAAGATATGGAGAAAAATTAGTATTAGATAAAATAAACTTTGCAATTAATAAAGGCGAAAGTATTGCTTTTGTTGGTAAAAATGGTGAAGGTAAATCCACTTTGTCTAAAATAATAGTAGGAGAGTTGGAATATAAGGGAAAAATGCAGTTGGGACATCAGGTTGTTATTGGTTATTATGCCCAAAATCAGGCAGCAATGCTTGATGGAGAAAGAACTGTATTTCAAACTATTGATGATATAGCGGTTGGTGATATTCGTCCAAAAGTTCGTTCTATTTTAGGAGGTTTTTTATTTGGTACAGAAGATATTGATAAAAAAGTGAAAGTACTATCAGGTGGTGAAAAATCCAGGTTAGCTTTAGCTAAGTTATTATTAACACCTGTAAATCTGTTAGTTCTAGATGAGCCGACAAATCATTTAGATATGCAATCGAAAGATATATTGAAAAATGCACTTTTGCAGTTTGAGGGTACTTTGATTGTAGTTTCTCATGACAGGGATTTTTTGCAGGGATTAACAGATAAAGTTTTTGAGTTTAAAAATAAGCAAATTAAGCCTTATATTGGAGATATTTATGATTTTTTGGAAAGTCGTAAACTGGAAACTTTAAAACAACTTGAAATAAATAATAAGAATAATGATAATTATAAAAATGAGGTAATAACTGAAAATAAAATCAATTGGGAAAAAAAGCGGGAATCGGATAAAGAAATAAGGAAGATAAAAAATAAGATTCAAAAATGTGAAGAGGATATTTCAAAAATTGAAAATGAAATTGAACGACTTGACAAAGTTTTAGCCAATCCTGAAGAACATAAAAAAGAATTTGAAAAAGGTAATATTTATAAAATCTATCAGGATTTGAAAAATAAAATAGACGAACAAATGCTTTTATGGGAAGAATTACATACAGAATTAGTTGAAAATGAGGCATAAAATATAAATTATTTCTAATAAATTCTCTAGCAATTATTTATTAAAATATTATATCTTTTTCGATTAAAACCGAATAATAATTATTTCACAATAAATTTTTCAAATAGACGTATATTTATTATTATTTTTGTAGAAACTTTAAAATCAATACACATGAAAAAATTATTTTATTTAATTTCATTAGTACTTTTGTTTGTAGCTTGCAACAATAAGGAAATGGAAACTTTAAAGCAGGAAAATGCAAAACTTTTGGCAGAAACTACTTCAAAAGATTCAACAATCAATGAATTTTTTGGTACATTGGATCAAATTGAAAGCAATCTTGCCGTTGTAAAGTCTAAACAAGGCATTATTTCGCAAAATGCAAGCCAGAATAATGAAATTAATCAGGATACTCGTCAAACAATAAATGATGATATTCAGATAATTAACGATTTGATGGAAAAGAATAGAAAAGAAATTGCTTCTTTGAAAAGCAAACTCAAAAATTCTAACATGAAAATCAAGAAACTGGAAGAAATGTTAGCTCGTTATGAAAAACAGTTGCAGGATAAAGATATTGAAATTGAGCAGTTAAAGCAACAATTACTGAATCTGAATTTTACAGTTGAAAATTTAAGTGCTTCCATTGATACATTAAAAAGAACCAATCAGGTAAAAGAGGAAATGATTTCACAAAAAACAGAGGAAATCAATACAGCTTATTATGCTTTAGGAACTGAAAAAGAGTTGAAAGAGAATAAGGTAATTACAAAAAGTGGTGGTTTTATCGGAATTGGAAGAAATCAAAATGTTCAACAGGATTTCAATTCTGATTACTTCAAAAAAATAGATATTACTAAAGTTACAACCATAAATATTGGTAGTAAAAAAGCCAAGTTGCTTACTTCACATCCTTCAAGTAGCTATAAATTGGAAGGTGTTGATAAAAAATTTGATAAATTAACTATTACCAATCCCAAAGAGTTTTGGAAAGTATCTAAATATCTGGTTATTGTAGTTGATTAATTCAAAAAAGTATAAATTTAAAAGGGAGAAATTAATCTCCCTTTTTTTATGCTCCCTCTCCTACATTTAGTTGTTCTCCAACGTTTTTTGCTTTTTTGTAATTATTAAGCCTTACTGTGAGAGTTATAGAATAAGAAGCCTGCATTTCTGTTTTTAAAATTGAATAATAATTTGTTTCATTGATTTCTATATAATTTGTTGAGCCCCAAACAGGATTTCTAGCCGTAAATGTTATACTTGCTTTTTGTTTAGGAAAATCCTTTCTGACAGAAATATTGGCGTTTAATCGTTCCGAAATATGTGATTGTACATAATCGAAAGGAGCGTCATAATATAAAGCCAATTGAAATTTAAAATTTTTTGCTGGTATAAAAGTTGAATTCAAGCGAGTATTAAATACATTTGTTTCAATAGTTTTATGAATATTATCCAAATTAGTTTTTATTAATGCATAATACCATGACGCACTTAAATTTAGACTAAACCATTTATAAACATCAGCATTTAAAGAACTTTCAATACCTGTGAAATATTCATTTCCATGATTTTCCATTTTTTGCTGAACTACTCCAGATTCATTTGATGAAAGACGTTGATTAAATGAATTTTCTGATCTTCGATGAAATGCTTCTAATGATAAAAGAGCTTTTTTAAAATTATGTATATAGTTTAATTCAAAAGCATTAACAAATTCAGGTTTTAAATCAGGATTTCCGATTGCAACAAAATAATTATCAGTATAATCAGGAATAGGATACATAAACCAGGCAGAAGGACGATTCACCCTGCGACTTATACTAAATTGAAATTGATTTTTGTCTGATTTTATATAAGTTAGATGCAAAGTTGGAAACAAATCAATTTGATTGTATGGATATGAAATACTTGTATTTTCAAATGCAAATATTCGTTCGTAATATTCTGATCTTAAACCTATTTTGTATTCAAATTTGTTCATATTTCCCGAGAAACTTAAATAGGCTGCATATATATTTACATCAAAAAGTATGTTGTGCGTGTAATTTGTGTCAGTTATCCATAAATTGCTGTTTAAATTATAGTTATCAAATTTCATTTCGGCATTATAAGGTTTTAATTGAAGCTGAATACCGCTTTCTATATTCAGTTTAGCTGTTAAAGGTCTTATATAATCAATTTTAAAGCGAAAATCAGTACTTAAATTGTCTTCATTGTTTTTATTCATTTTATTTAAAGCAAGATTTTCATTCTTATTATCAGTGAGATAATGTTTTGCCAGTAAGTTTCTGTCTCCGTCAATTAATGAATAAAATATATTTGTACTGATTTCATGATTTTTTGTGAAAATATGTTTGTAAAATAAATTTGCAGAAATATATTGATTACCAATTTCATAATTGTTCTTTCCGGATGAATATCTTTCTGAATTAATTAGAGATGAATGAAAATTATATTTTGAAATAAAATCGTGAAAGTGACGCCATGTTCCTGCATTTAAGGCAATTGAAAAAGTATTATTTTTATCAGGATCAAAATCGATACCAAGACTTAAACCGCTGATTTTTGTTTTATGAAACTGTTTCATGGAATTGGTGATATAAAAAACAGAATCTTGCATTAAATGATTTCTGGCATCATTAATGTCAACAGGAACATTATAATACATATATTTAGCTCCAAAAGTATAGTTCCATTTCTTGTGCTGATGACTAAAATTGATATCGGAGCTATAGCGGTCGCTACCACCGGTTATATTAAGAAATGCTCCACTTCCCTGCAAGGTATTTTTTTTGGTGATTATATTTACAATCCCTGAAGTACCTTCAGCATCCTGACTGGCAGAAGGATTGGTAATAATTTCAATATTATCGATACTGGCAGCAGGAATTTGTTTTAAAGCCTCTGAACCTTTTAACGCAGAGGGTTTTCCGTTGATAAATACCTGAAATCCGGAATTTCCACGTATGCTTACATTGTCTTCGTTATCAACACTTACCGAAGGACTATTCTTTAGAATATCTACTGCCGTTCCATTGCTTGATGCTAATTGACTGTTAGCATTTATCACTTTCTTATCAAGTTTGTATTCTACCAAACGCTTTTCGCTGGTAATGCTTACTTCTTTCAGTTGTTTGGAAGAAGGAAAAAGGCCGATTTTGCCTAATTGAATGTTGTTTATTTGATTATTGATTTCGAGATTGTCGATTTTTTTGGTTGCAAATCCCATAAACTGTATCAGCATATAATATTTTCCTTCGGGTAATTGTTTTATTTCGAAATGACCCTTATTATCGGTAATAATTCCACCTGCCAGTGAAGAATCCAGCAATCTGTAAATTGCAACTCCGGCGTATTCTATTTTTGCACCACTGCTACTATCAATAACAATACCAACAATTTTACCTTTTCCATCAGGTTTATCAATAGTTAGTGTATATGCATTTTTAATAAATAAAGACAGGATAATGCAGAACCATATTATTTTATACTTGTTCATAGTATGATTTTTTAACAAAATTAAGTTCCAAAAATTGAAAATGAAAATCTATTATACCAAGTCAGGAAAATATTCGATAAATCCTAGTTAGCAGTCTTTTTAATGCAATAAGATCGGATGAAATTGTAGATTTATACGATAAAAAAACCTTACTGTTTTTTCAATAAGGGTTTTACGTTTTATTGAAAGATTTTATAAATAGGATTTCTAAAAATTGCTTTTTCTTCGTTGAACTTCAATTATTAAAATCTTCATTTACAATAGTAAACTGCGGTTTTAAAATCTTGTTCGCCTCAAAAAAATCTAATTTTTATAACCACTTTAAAGTTAAATAAATTGAACCCTTTATATATAATCATTTGATACCAAATAAATAAAGTACATCGGGTTCGTAAATATAGGTTAACCTATTATAAGCGTTGATTCTAAATAGTTTAAAAAGATTCTCAATACCCCAGAATGCTTCAAAATATGGTTTATCAAATTGCATTACTCCAAAATGAGTTATTTTTTACCATTTAAAGTTTCGGCCATAATACCATTGGGATTATTAATTGTTTTGAAATTATTTTTATCATTTAAAAAAAATTAGCACCTTTTTTTCTTTTTAGATTTTAAACAAGAACCTTAAACCCGCACTCTTTATTATATTCGCCACGAATTACACAAATTACACGAATTTTATTTATAAAAATAAATGACGCTAAAATCTTGCAAACAACTAATAATAAAACACTAATAACAATCCTGCAGATT
>CAIZXK010000081.1 GCA_903936865.1 uncultured Bacteroidales bacterium
ACAAGATTTTAACATAAAATGAATACGATGATTTATAAATAAAGAAAAATAATATTAATGAATTTTTTATTTAATTTTTTTTCAACAAGATCACCTTTTCAAAAAGTGCATAATAAAAGAGAACATAATGAATCTCATTATATTAAAGCTAAAGAATTTTTGCAATTCCAAGATTTGGTAAAGCAAAAAATAAAAGATGCATTTTTTATTTTTTTTGGTGTTTTTGCTGCAGGTTTTGGATTAAAAGGTTTTTTGTTGCCAAACGGATTTATTGATGGAGGTGCTGTTGGAATTTCGCTGTTATTGAGAGAATTAACGCCATTATCTTTATCTATTCTTTTAGTAATAGTGAATATTCCTTTTATATTATTGGGTTACAAAACTATAAGTAAGGAGTTTGCATTAAAAACAGCAGTCGGTATAATTTTATTAGCACTAATTGTTGCTTTTATTCCATATCCTCAAATAACTCACGATAAATTACTTGTAGCTGTTTTTGGTGGTTTCTTTTTGGGAGCAGGTATTGGACTTGCTGTTAGAGGCGGAGGTGTAATAGATGGTACTGAAGTTTTAGCAATTTCAATTTATCGTAAATTTGGAATTTCTGTTGGTGATGTTATTTTAATTATTAATATCCTTATTTTTATAATTGCAGCTTATTTATTGTCAATAGAAACAGCTTTATATTCCATACTTACATATCTTTCTGCATCAAAAACAGTTGATTTTATAATTGAAGGTATTGAGGAACTTACAGGAGTTACTGTTATTTCTGTTAAATCGAACGAAATTAGAGAGATGATTATCAATGAAATGGGTAGGGGAGTTACAATTTACAATGGCGAAAGAGGTTATGGAAATAATGAAATTGCAAATAAGGAAATAAAAATTATTTTTACAGTAATAACACGTTTAGAGGTTAATAAATTAAATACAAACATAAAAAAAATAGACCATAATGCTTTTATCATTATGAGTAGTATTAAGGATTCCAAAGGAGGAATGATAAAGAAAAGACCACTGAAATAAGATTATTTTTTGTTTGGAAAATATTTTTTGGATTTTAATTTATTAATTTTGATGGATATTTTAAAAATGAAATAGTCATGGAAGAAATAGAATATCAAGAAGTTCAAAAAGTACGGAATATATGGATCTGGGGTTTATTTGCTCTTTTATCAATTATTTTCTTCTGTAGTTTCTTTGAACAAATTATTTTGCAAAGACCATCAGGTGATGTAATTTCACCAAACTGGTCATTAGCTATAATGGGTTTATTTCCATTTTCAATATTATTTTTTATTTTAAGTATTAAACTAGCAATAAAAATTAATAAAATTGGTATATCTTTTCGCTTTTCTCCTTTTCATCTGCGTTATAAAGAATTAAATTGGAGCGAAATTGATAAAATTTATATGAGAAAATATAATCCTATTTCAGAATTTGGAGGTTGGGGAATCAGAACTTTAAGCTTTAGAAAAAATATTGCCTATAATATCTCAGGTAATACAGGTTTACAAATAGAATTGAAAAATGGGAAAAGAATTCTATTAGGAACCCAAA
>CAIZXK010000082.1 GCA_903936865.1 uncultured Bacteroidales bacterium
AAATAATAAATAATATTTTCAAATAATTAAATTCAATTATCATAAAGATAAATTAATCTAAAATATGAATCCAGCATAAAATATCGATATAATTTATTTGATTAGAAACTTATTTAATGGTATTACTAATGAATATTGGTTTGTTATTGATTATTGTTTATCTGAAAGATAAGCTAACTTATAAGTCAGTTTGATGTAAATCATAGTAATTAGATACTATATGAATTTTCAAATATTGAGTGAAATTAAATATTTTAATCTAAATTTGCCTCCTATTTAAAAACGAATAGATTTCATTATCAAAAACAATAAAACATGATACACAAAAGCAAAAACCTATTGATTAGAACATTATCGTTCTTTTTAGTATTAACTTCCATAGTATCCGGGTATGCTCAAAATTATCCAAAAGTTAGAGTTGATGAATCAAAACGTAATTTTGTTTGTCAACCAATCGAAAACAAAATAATACAGATGCAATCCAGAATTAAAGATCCTGAATTATCGTGGATGTTTGGTAATTGTTTTCCTAACACGATAGATCAAACCGTTAAATATTCCATTAAGGATGGCAAACCAACTACTTTTGTTATTACAGGAGATATTCATGCTATGTGGTTGCGCGATTGTTCTGCACAAGTATGGCCTTATATGCCTTACATGAAAGAAAACAAGCAATTACAACAACTTATTGCCGGCGTTATTAATCGTCAGACAGCATCAGTACTTATTGATCCTTATGCCAATGCTTTTAACTTTGACAAAGAAGGAAGTTATTGGGAAAGCGACTTAACTAAAATGCGTCCTGAATTACATGAACGGAAATGGGAAGTTGATGGCTTATGCTATGTTATTCGCCTGGCATATAATTACTGGAAACTTACCGGAGATACTTCCTGTTTTGATTCGGAATGGCAAATAGCAATGAAACTAATTGTTAGCACATTTAAAGAACAACAACGAAAGACAGATAATGGACCTTATAGTTTTATGCGAAAAACATCTAAAGCTTCTGATACTCAATTTGGAAATGGATATGGTAATCCTATAAAACCGAATGGTATGATTTGCTCTATGTTTCGTCCTTCTGACGATGCTACAACCTATGCTTTTTTAATTCCATCAAATTGTTTTGCAGTTGTTTCGCTTCGTCAGCTAACCGAAATGGAGAAAAGCATAAAGAAAGATGATACTTTTGCTAATGAATGTAAAGCATTGGCTGATGAAGTAGATGCGGCTATCCGTAAATATGCCATTGTAAAACATCCAGTTTATGGTGAAATATATGCTTATGAAATAGATGGATTTGGCAATTATCTGATGATGGACGATGCTAATGTTCCATCCTTGCTCTCATTACCCTATTTAGGATATTTAGATAAAAAGGATAAAATATATCAAAACACACGCAATTTTGTATGGAGTGCTGATAATCCTTATTTTTATAAAGGAAATACCACAGAAGGCATTGGTGGTCCTCATGTGGGACCAGATATGATATGGCCAATGTCGATTATAATGAAAGCTTTAACATCTGACGACAGTAAAGAAATAGGCAATTGTTTGCAATTGCTAAAAAATACACATGCTGGTACAGGATTTATGCATGAATCTTTTAATAAGGATAATCCAGCTAATTATACCAGATCCTGGTTTGCATGGGCTAATACTCTTTTTGGCGAACTACTCATAAAAATTGAAAAAGAACATCCTGAATTACTTGAAAAGACTTATTAATCAGAATCTGATAATAATAATCACACATATTTCTTTTCTACCTCTATCTTAATTTCAATCAAATTTTTTTAAATTTTGTGATGTTAACTGACAAAATCATTAGATAAAAACAATACTCTAATTTGTAAATATCTTATTAAAAAGCAAATATAAAATTATATTTTATTTTGTAATCAGAAACAACTTATAT
>CAIZXK010000083.1 GCA_903936865.1 uncultured Bacteroidales bacterium
AAAGTATGGGATATGTATTCCAATTGCACTTTCACTTTTGTAACCGATCAGGATAACGGAAGTGGAGGAACAGCCGAATGCCAGAAATACAACCGCGAACATTCTTTTCCTAATTCATGGTTTGGAGGTGAATCTTATCCGATGTATAGTGATTTGTTTCACCTGATACCTACCGATAAATTTGTTAATAATGCCAGAAGCAGCTATGCTTACGGTGAGGTTACAACAGCAAGCCAGACTTTTATTAATGGTGGAAAATTAGGAAACAACAGCTATGGAGGTGTTTATACAGGAATAGTTTACGAACCTGTTGATGAATATAAAGGCGATCTGGCACGTAACTATTTTTATATGGTTACCTGTTACCAAAATCTGGTGGCTGGATGGGAGAGTAATAATACCGGTGGAGATGCTATGCTTGACGGAACTGCCTATCCCTGTTTTGAAACCTGGGCAATAAATATGCTGCTTGCATGGAATACTGCCGACCCTGTGAGCCAGAAAGAAATTGACCGCAACAATGCAGTGTATGGCATACAGGGAAACCGCAATCCCTACATCGACCATCCCGAATATGTGAGCTATGTATGGGGCGGAGCTTCACCCACCGCGACCGAACCTACTAATTATCCAGCCAGTTTCTCGGCACGGAATATTAAGCTTCAATGGACGGATGCAACGGGTGCAATAGTCCCCGAAAAATACCTGATACGTATGATTACTACAGGATTTAATAACATTACAGCTCCCGTTGACGGAACCACTTATCCTGACAGCGGCGCTGATTTAAATGTAAATTACGGGGAACAGCAGGTTTGGTTTAAAAACCTGAATGCAGCAACTACTTATTACTTTAAAATATACAGCTATACCGGAAGCGGAGCTACTACAGACTATAAAACCGATGGGGCAATACCCGAAATAAGTAAAAATGTACCATGATACTTCGACTTCGCTCAGCAACCATTGTCTTGACTTCGCTCAGCTATCAATATGAATAATAACGAAATAATAAACAAAATAACAAACAAAAATAAATAAAATACTAATTAAAATTTTAAATCTTATGAAAAAAACAATTACAAACAAAGCCCGCTACCTTGGGCTAAAATTAACGGCAATCGTCTTTGCTTTGCTGCTTTTTGCAAGTGGAGAGGGATGGGGGCAGACGACAATAGCAGTCCAAGATTTTGAAACAACACCAGCTACTCCAACATGGTCATATTCTGCAACTGGAGGAGGAACAAATACTACTGCAAATAAGTATAATGGCTCAAAATCATATAGGCTAGCAAGTGATCAAATATTAACAATGAGTAATATCAATATTTCTGGTTATACCTCAGTTGTTCTAAGTGTTGCATTTGCATCTAACGGACCTGATTCAGGAGAGGACTTGTTTATGGATATTTCTTATGATAATGGTGCAACATGGGTTGGAACAGGTTCTATAAAGCTTGTTGATGGCTTTTCGAATGCTAATATAAATATTAATTCAACTAATTTATCAAATCCAACAACTGTTTCATCAAATCCCTGGAATACAAACATTAACAGTTCAGAAACTCAAATAAGTGTTCGATTTAGATGCTTTACTGGTGCTTCAAGTACAGAATATTATTTTATTGATGATGTAAAATTAACAGGAACATTATCAGGAGGAACACCAACCAAACTAGCTATAACTTCAATTTCGCCTTCTTCGCCTACTGTTGGTAGCACATTTAGTGTAACAATACAAGCACAGGATGCAAGTAATATTCCTTCAAATGTAACCTCAGCAACTGATATTTCTTTAGCAAAAGCAACAGGAATAGGAACATTAGGTGGTACAACTGCTGGGCAAATTGCTAATGGCAACAATAGTGTAACTATAAGTGGAGTAACCTATGATGCTGCTGAAACTGGTGTAAGCCTAACTGCTGCTACAACAGGGGGTATGTCACTAACATCAGCCACAAGCAGTGCTTTTACAGTACTGGCAGCTGCACCTACTACTGCAAGTTCTTCCATTGTTTTTGGAGCACAAACAACCACTGAAATACCACTAACAAGTTGGACTGTTGGTAATGGTACAAACAGAATTGTTGTTCGTAGAGCAGGTGGTTCAGCAACAGCACCTACCAATGGGACTGATTATGCTGTAAGCAGTACATTAGGTACAGGAACTGTAATTTATAATGGTAGCAGCAATACGGTAACAGCAAGTGGTTTAACTACCGGAACTCAATATTCATTTGACATATATGAATACAATGGAAGTGGAGTAACGGCAAACTATGGTTCTGTTTATACCGTTAGCCGATATACATTAAGTACTGAACCTTCTTCGCATTCAGCTACATTAACAGCAACATCTCTTTCTTCAACAACCCTAACTTTAAATTTTACAACAACAGGAACTTCTGGTTTAGGATATATTATTTTACGAAAAGATGGTGCAAGTGCATCAACCGGTACTCCTGTTGATGGAACAAGTTATGCGGTTGGTAATACATTGGGAGATGGAACAGTTGCTGCATTTATAACAGCAAATTCAATAACAACAGCTTCAATTACCGGACTTACAGAAGCTACACAATATACTTTCAGCATTATACCTTTCTCAAGACTTTCAACAAATGCTGAAACTTATAATTACTATATAGCTGGAAGTATTCCAACTCTTACAAAAACAACTTTAGCTACACAACCTTCAACGTTATCATCAAATATCACAGTTACTTCAAGAACTTCAAACTCTATAAGTATCAGTTGGACTAATGGAAATGGAGCAGGAAGAATGGTAGTTGCCAGAACAACAACAGCAACGGCAGCAACCGATGGAATAGTTTATACTTCTCAATCAAATGATTTTACTGATGCTTTAAATTCCACAACAGCAGCAGGAAATATTGTTGTTTATAATTCAACTGGGTTAGGTAATACTTTAACAGTGATCGGACTTAGCTCATCAACTAATTATAAGTTTGATATCTATGAATATAATGGATCAGGTGAAGCAACGAATTACACATCAGCTGCAACATCAGCTACAAATATTTATACACTTAATACAGAACCTATAACACAAGCAACAAATGTTACTTTTTCTAATATTACTGCAAATGGCATGACTATTAATTTTACAAAAGGAGATGCTGCAAATACTGGTCGTATAGTGCTGGTTAGAGCTGGTGGTGCTGTTAATAGTGACCCTATTGATGCAACAACATATACTGCAAATTCAACTTTTATGAGTGGTACTCAAGTTGGAACTGGTAATTATGTTGTTTATATGGGGTCTGGTGCAAGTGTTTCAATAACAGGATTGTCTTTCAATACTAACTATCATGTAGCAGTTTACGAATACAATGGATCAGGTAGTACATTTAACTGCCTCACAACATCACCAGCAACAGGAAGTCAAATAACATTAGTGGCTGCACCTTCTGCTCCTACAGATTTGACTTTTGGTACTGTTACTTATAATAGTTTTATAGCATCATTTACAGCACCTGTTTCAATACCTTCTGGTTATTTGGTTTTAAGAAGAACTGGGACTGCTGTAACAGGAACTCCAGTTGGTGGAACAACTTACACACAAGGAAATACAATAGGAAATGGAAATACTATTGTTTATATTGGATCAGCACCATGGAGTAATTTTGATCAAACAGGATTAACAGATGGTACAACTTATCATTATGCTGTTTATAGTTATGATGGCACAGGTACACAAATAAATTATTCTACTGCTTTAACAGGAAACCAGACAACCAGTGCAGTATCTGCACCAAATGCAACAGCTGCAAATGCAATATCAACTACAGGTTTTACTGCAAATTGGGATGCAGGTGCAGGAGCAAGTGGAGGGTATAAATTAGATGTAAGTGCGAATTCAGCTTTTGCAATTACAAATATTAGTGAAAATTTTACAGGGTGTTCAGCAGGGTCAATAGCAACACCAGATGGGACAGATATTTCAGGCTCACTTGATTCTTATCTACAGACAACTGGTTGGACTGGTTCAAAACTATATCAAGCTGGTGGATTAATAAAACTAGGTACTTCTTCACTACCTGGAGAAATTATAACTAAAACAATTGATTTATCTGCAAATTCTGGTAACGCTACATTAAGTTTTGATTTTTTACAATTTGGATCAGATGTTATATCTGTTCAAGTTTTTCATGCTTCAAATGGTTCATCATTTGTTCAGATAGGCAGTGATTTAACTCCCCCCGTAACATTAACTACTCAAAATATTTTAATTACAGGGGGTACTGCTAATTCAAAAATTAAAATTGCTACTACAAATAAAAGGATTTATTTAGATAACTTAGTTATTCAACAAAACATGAATATAACTGGATATAATGATTTAGCAGTTAATTCAGGTACATCAAAAGCAGTAACAGGACTAACAGCAAACACAACCTATTATTATAGAGTACGTGCTGTTGGTGGAAACAGTACCAGTGCAAATTCAAATGTAATTACAGCAACAACTTCAATATACGAAACTGAACCTACCAACCATGCAACAACATTTGCTGCAACAGCAAATTCAACTTCAGCTATAACAACAACCTGGAGTGATAATGATGGTGCACAAGCGGCATCTGGTTTCCTTTTAATGATGAATACAAGCAATACATTTACAGATCCTGTTGATGGAGTTGCTCAAACAGATGGTGCTAATGTAAAAAACATTAATCACGGTGTGCAAACCTATCAATGGACGGGTTTAACTGCTGGAACACAATATTTCTTTAAAATATTCCCATATAATGGTAGTGGCAGCACAATTAATTATAAAACAGATGGTACAGTGCCTACATCAAATACTTATACCAATTCTACATCTGTTACTGTTAATTCAAGTACAAACTGGACATCACTAACCAACGTAGGAACAGGTACAGATGTAACCATTCCTAACGGAGTAGAATTAACTGTAAACGCTAATGCAAACTGTGCAGGAATAACAATTGAAAATGGAGGAAAATTAACTATAAATTCATCAACAATACTTTCTACATCAGCTCTTTTAATTGAAGATGGTGGTTCACTAATTGACAATGGAAATAATACTTTACCAGCATTAGCTGATAAAAATATTGCAGGTAATGCCTCATCACCATTCTGGAATTGGCATTTCTTATCAGCTCCGGTAGCTAATCAAGCAATTACAGGTTCTGGTAATTTTATTGAATTTACTTCTCCATCCGTTTTAAACCCAGATATTGATTTCTACCGTTTTGACCCTAATGCAGCAAATCCATGGATTAATATCAAACAAGGAGCACCAAATGCAGGTCAGCTAAACCAATCTTTTGATGCAGCACATCCAACAGATCCAGAATTTACTTTAGGTATGGGTTATTTAGTAGCATACAATAGTACAAGTACTGCTAAAACATTTGATGGAAACTTAAATACGGGTAATACCAATATTACTGTAGTTGCAAATAAGTTTAATCTGATAGGTAATCCATTCCCAAGTGCTATTACATGGACGGGTGCAGATTATGATTTAGCTTCAGATTTTGTATGGATATATAATGAAAACAAAGCAGGTGGTGCAGGTTATCAGTCATTTGATGCCGGTACAATTGCTCCTATGCAGGGTTTCTTTGTTGAAGCCAATGCTAATACAGGTATTAGTCTTTTAAACAGTATTCGAACACATAATGCTTCTACATTCTATAAAAGCTCTAATGCAAACGAATTCTCTTTAAAATTCAGTAACGGTGCAAATTGGGATGACGCTAAAATTTCTTTTGATGCAGGTGCTTTAAACATAAAAGACAGAAAAGATGCATTAAAAATGTTTAGTATGAATAGTTCTGTTCCTCAGATATACACAACTATCAGCACTGGACAAAAGTTTGCAGTTAATGCTTTGCCAACCATTACAACCAGCACAGCAGTTCCTGTAGGAATTCTTGTTCCTGCTAACGGCAACTACTCAATTACAGCCGAAGGAATGTCAAACTTCAGTATGTGTACTGCTATCACACTGGAAGATTTAAAAACCAATACTACACAGAATCTGTTACAGAATCCGGTTTATAACTTTACAGCTACTACTACCGATAATGCCAATCGTTTTGTATTGCATTTTGCTACTTCTGTGGGAGTTAACGAAAACGGCAAAACCAATACCGGTATCTATGCTTACGATAACAATATCTATGTAAATGCAAATGAACAAATCAAACAGATTGCAGTTTACAATACAATGGGTCAGTTGATTGAAACTACAAATAACGTAAACGGTTTGCAGAAAATCAGCATGAATGGCCATGCCACCGGATATTATATTGTAAAGGTAATTACTGATAAAAACGTGTATTCAGAAAAAGTTTTGGTTAAATAAAACACCTCTCCCTAACCCTCTCCAAAGGAGAGGGAATTAGTTCAGAGGTTAATAAAAAACATCGTTCTTTGTAATAAATAAATTAATAATAAAGCTCTGCTCTACGCTCCCTCTCCTTTGGAGAGGGGGTTGGGGGGAGAGGTAATCTAAGATATATGAAAAAAGCAATTTTAACAATAGCAATCGTTTTGGGCAGTATATGCCTTTATGCTCAGCCGATACCTCCACCAAGTGGTAATGGTTTAAACGGTAATCAGCCAGGTGGTGGTGCACCTATAGATGGAGGTCTCAGCATATTGCTGGCAATGGGAGCCGCTTATGGTGCAAGCAAATTATATAAAGTAAAAGAAGAGGAATAAATAGTAATTGCCCATAAACCGGCAACTAGTTTATTTTATGTTTATTTTTAAACAAAAGCCCAATGGAAGCTATGTTTCCATTGGGCTTTTATTTATAAACGGAATTCCAAAATTTAATCTTGGTTCTTCATTTCAATAATTAAATTATTATAAATGCTGGAGGGGTTATTTGGGCTCACATTAATTTTTTGGGGACTAAGCAAAAAGTTTATGAAGTCGGAATAAGAAAAAAGCAGTATCCTTAACTCCTCTTAAGTTCGCTCTAAAGAGTTTTAATTTTGAGTTAAAAGATTCGGCATTTGCATTTGTATTTCGATTAATAAAAAAGTTAAGTATTTGTTCAAGGTTATATTTTACAGTATTTGAGACCGTATTAAATTCCTTTATTTGGAGGGATTTTGATTTTTCTATCCATTGTAAGAACTTTTGCTTAGCAAAGCTTCGACTATTGAGTTCATAAATATTTCTAAATTCCATAGTATGTTCATAAGCAATCTTTAAGGTTGGATAATTTCTAAAAAGCAGTTCAACTCTTTGTTGTTGAGATATTGTCCAATCAGATGATTTCTTTGCTATAATATATCTGCACCGAGCTAAGAGCTGTTTAGGTGTATCTCCATTTTCTAATTCAACAGTGACGTACTTTTTTCCTTTAATTTTAGCTTCTTCTATAGCATTGTTTTCTTTATCCAATTCTTCCCATCGATATTTTATTCTAAGATGTTGTATTGCCTCCATTGCTAATTTTACAACATGAAACCGATCGGTAACCAATATCGCACATGGGAATGATTGCCTAACAGCCGATTCCATATTTTTAGCCATATCTAAGGTTACTTCTTTTACTTTCTTTCTTAATTCCAATGGTATTTTCTCCAATACGTTTATAATGTCTTTTGATAATGTCCCTTTTATTGATGCAACTAATGTCCCGTTCTTACCTTTCCCTTTTTTATTGGTAACAAAGGTGTAAAGTTCTCCCTGTGAAAGCGATACTTCATCTATACTAAGATATTCGCCTATATTCTCTGGAAATATCATATAATCTTCAGCATGTACTTTTTGATTCCAATCTTTATAGCCACTACTATATTTCTTATACTGCCTGCGCAACTTATCTCCTTGAACATAATAGTAACTAGCAATATTACTTATCGTATCTTCTCGGGTCTCTACCTGTACCTTTTAAAAAATCCGAGAGTTCTTGAGTTAATCTAGAACCATCGGCAATTAAGGAATAGTCATTGTGAATAATTTCATTTTTTCGCTCTTTATGTCGCCACCTTCTACGCTTTATTGCAAGATAAACGGCTTTACCTCGTATTGGAAAATCCTGAACAATTGTTACTGGAGAGAAGCCTTTGGACTCATATGAAGCAGGATTATAACCCTCTGGGATATTATTAATCTCTTCCAAATCTATTTGAAGTATCATTTTTTTTGTGGATAAATCTCCCAATTCTTCAACCTTGATTATTCTAAAATGCTGAAGTAATTCCTTAGGTAAAAAATATCCAATAAATTCTTTTTCCAAGTCTTTTTTTTAGGCAAAAATAATATTAATCCCCAAATATTTCACATGACCCGTTATTTGCTTTCCTTTTCAATAAATTCTGAAATAAATTAACTTTAAATCTGATAGAAAAAAGGCAATCATTTTAACCTGTTTATTTAATATTTATAAATAACAATGTGTAAAATATTTCTCAAAATAAAGTGTTTATACAACCTTATTTATGCTCCCATCAATTAAAACAGTTGTTTCTGGCTTTTACCTGCAATATCGAAATTAAAATATGCTGCATAAAAGCTCTAAGCTGCTCTTGATTAATATAACGCTTCTCTTGCTCAGTTCTAAGCTGCATTTTCACATCTTTAAGCTGCTCTATCGGAGCATAAAGTCGACATAAAGCAGCTAGAAGCTGCATTACCACAGCCGAAAATTCCTATGTTGGAGCTAAAAGCTGCTCAATTAAACCTAAAACTTTCTTTAGCGGAGCTTTAAACTGCTTTATAGCAACTCAGAGGGGGTAAATCGCAGCTTTGAGCTGCGATTATAATATATTGATTACCAATACACGCATAAACACATAAGCCGTGTAATCAATAAATTACACGGCTTATTATTTTTACTTAAAAATTGTATTCTATACCTGTAAAGGTGGAGTAGCTATATCATCATGTTTTTTGTACATAAATCGTGTTTTCAATTGGTCGTATGCCGATTTAGCACCCGGTATGTTTTGCTTAACACACATTTTTATATAATTGTAAATTGCTAATGCAGCATTCATAGCTTCGGAGCCAACTACAATACGGGTATCTGAAACTCTTTCGGCTAGTTTCGTTATTTTAATTTCTATCTGATTTAAAGCAGCATCATAATTAATATCCTTTTTCATTTCTGCTAAATCAACATAAGGAGGACGCAAATTATCATCATCAACAGCTTGTTGGTGTGAACCTTTTACAAAGACAACACTTCCTTCACCCATTTTGCAATTTTCAATACGTTGTTTTACAGAAAGCGAAGTTAACATAGGAATTAAATTGGTAGCTTCGTCCAAATTGTCTAAAATTTTATTAAGTGTAACCTCATCTATTTCTGCTGAAATTTTGTTTTCAACCATATTTTAATATATTATTTGTTATGCTTACTCTTTTATAGCTTTTCGGCGGTCGCTCTTACGTTTTCAAAAGTAACACTTTTTGTTATATAAATACAAATAATATTTTAATAATATGATAAAATAAAATGTTCTGCTTAAGAATTAAAAAATTGTAAGGTATAGTAAGGAAAGATGCTATACTTACTTACTCCTTAGGAGTAAAAAAACTATTTCTTTAGTTATAAACCCAATGTAAACAAAGCTTTCGTTGGAATTATATTTAAGTAAAATTACAAAACTTAATTATTCATCTCAATTAAACAAATTAGTAATACTATAAATCAACTTCTTGCAATAAAATATATTATTAAAATGTTAAATTTAACATTTTGATCTTATAATTTAAACCTATGTGTAAAAATAATAGTACCTTTGCAATCTAAAAATAAAAAAAATAATGGAAACTCTTAATTCCGAATTAATTAAAGGCAACTGCTATTCCAAAGAAGAAATAGAATCTTTTGGCTGCAAATACATAAAAGAAACTACGATAACTAAGTATTATCGCAAAGAAGATATATTATATATCTTTGATACTAAATGTATAGATAGTTCAGACAAGTATAAGTTACTTACTATCCACACAGATTAACTTTTTACAATACAGAATTCCTTTTCACTCTTTGCATTTTAAGGCAAAAACATACATACAATAATCAAAATATTGATGATTAAGGTTTTTGTAATTAAAAAAACAGAGAAGTAATAAGAAGAATCGTATGGCATGCTCTATCAGAGTAAATTGATTTTATTCCTTTATAAAAACTCAATGGAAAAATAGCTTCCATTGGGTTTTTTATGTATAAACCATACGGGAATATTCAAATCGAATCATTTTAATATTTAACCAACAAAAAAAGCGATACAATCCTTAAAAACATTTTTATATCTTTGCAAAACATTATAAAAAAGATACCATTATTATTTAAACGCTAGTAAAAAAGTGGAAAATAAAAAAGTAAAAATTGGGTTGATACAAATGACCTGCGAAAAGGATAAACAGTCGAATATCAACAAAGCAGTCGAAAATATCAGAAAAACAGCTCAAAAAGGAGCTCAGATAATCTGTTTGCAGGAATTGTTTGCTTCGCTGTATTTTTGCGATGTGGAAGATTACGAAAACTTTAAACTTGCAGAAGCTATTCCCGGCACTACAACTGATTTATTCGGTAATCTGGCTAAAGAATTAAATGTGGTAATTATTGCTTCCTTATTTGAAAAAAGGGCAGAAGGATTATATCACAATACAGTAGCCGTGTTGGATGCTGATGGTTCTTACTTAGGAAAATACCGAAAAAATCACATACCCGATGATCCTGCTTATTATGAAAAGTTCTATTTTACACCCGGTGATTTGGGATACAAAGTATTTAAAACCAAATATGCTACTATCGGAACGTTAATCTGTTGGGATCAATGGTATCCGGAAGCAGCCAGAATTACAGCATTAATGGGAGCTGAGATATTGTTTTATCCTACAGCAATTGGTTGGGCATCTTCTCAGGCAAAAGAAGTGAATGAAGAACAATACAATGCCTGGCAAACCATACAACGAGGTCATGCTATAGCCAATGGTGTTCATGTAGTTAGTGTAAATCGAACAGGAAAAGAAGGAGAAATGATTTTCTGGGGAGCATCGTTTATTTCCAATCCTTTCGGAACGTTGCTATACCAAGCTTCCCATAGTGAAGAAGAAATTCATGTTCAGGAAATTGACCTCACCAAAAGTAATGAATACCGTATTCACTGGCCATTCCTTAGAGACAGAAGAATAGAAACCTATTCGCCCATTACCAGAAGATTTATTGACGAATAAACAACAGATTTCATGATAGTTGATTCAACAAAAACACCACGTGCCATGGGTTATCGTTTTCCTGCCGAATGGGAAAAACATACAGCTACCTGGTTAAGTTATCCACACAACGAAAATTCGTGGCCAGACAGAATACAAAGCATTTTCCCTGCCTACAACCAGTTTATTAAAGAACTGAGTTTTGGTGAAATGGTTAATATCAATGTATTGGATGAAATAATGCATCAAAAAGTTCAAAAGCAACTTATCGAATTGGGTGTGGATATGAATAAAGTCAATTTTTATTTACATCCAACCAACGATGCCTGGTGTCGCGATCATGGTCCTGCTTTTTTGATAAACCCAAAAGCAGATATTCCAAAGATTATTGTAGACTGGGAATATAATGCATGGGGAAATAAATATCCTTATGATCTGGATAATAAAATACCAAAGCTTATAGCCAATCAATTAAAAATACCCTATATCAGTCCGGGAATTGTGATGGAAGGAGGCTCTGTTGATTTCAATGGAAAAGGAACACTTATTACTTCAAAAGTATGCTTGCTGAACGAAAACAGAAATCCAAGCCTGAATCAATCACAAATAGAAAGCTATTTATTTGAATATTACGGTATAGAGCAGGTAATTTGGATGAATGATGGCATAGATGGCGACGATACAAACGGACATATTGATGATACCGTTCGTTTTGTAAATGAAGACACGGTGATAACAGTAATGGAATCGGATAAAAACGATGCAAACTATAAACCGTTGAAGGAAAATTATAATGAACTTAAAAAGGTTCGCTTACTAAATGGCAAACAATTAAATATTATAGAATTGCCAATGCCAGAGCCTATGTTTATCGACGACCAGCGGGTTCCTTGTTCTTATGCAAATTTTTATATTGCCAACAACTCCGTTATAGTGCCTATTTTCCATTGCAAAAGTGATGATCAGGCATTGGATATAATCGCTGAATGTTTTCACGATAGAACCGTAATAGGTTTAGATTCAAGTGATATAATATGGGGATTGGGTAGTTTTCATTGCCTTAGCCAACAAGAACCATCCGTCTAAACATTTTGGCATTGTTTTTGTTAATACAACACGCATAAATTAAAACATATAAATAAATGAAGAAAACAATTTTTGCAACTTCTATAGTTTTTTTATTATTAGTTGCATTCAACACAAATTCTTATTCTCAAAAAGCTGATAAGACATCAGTTAGTAAAGTAATAACCATTACTGACAACGATTTTGATAAAACTGTCAAAAAAGGAATTACTATGGTTGATTTTTGGGCAGTCTGGTGCGGTCCATGCCGTCGTCAAGGACCCATAGTTGAAGAAATTGCAAATGAAGTTGGGAAGAAAATTAAAATCGGCAAATTAGATGTTGATAATAATAAAGTTACTTCCAATACTTTTAATGTAAGAAATATTCCGACATTAATAATCTTTAAAGACGGTAAAGAGGTAAAACGTTTGGTTGGTTTACAAGATAAACAAACATTATTAAATGAATTAAATGCCATTAAATAATTATTTAAATGGAAGAAAATAAACAAAACCAACTCCTTACTAAAATAAAATCTGTTTTTTCAATTGCGTCGATTATCGGAATTGTAGCAGGTATAATAGGTGGTTACATCTATTATATAAAAATAGGTTGTTCTTCTGGTAGTTGCCCTATAACCTCCAATCCATATATGTCAATGTTATGGGGTGCAATTATTGGCTATTTAATAGGTGATATGTTTAAAAAAAGAGAGAAATCAGTTAACAAAGATTAAATATATTTTTGTTTTCTACAAACATTATCTAATTTTGTGCGTTATTTGAATGCAAAAAAATTTGGCACAATTTTTGAAAGGGAATACACGAATTTACAAATTAAAAAATTATTTATCAATTTAAATCATTAAAAACTATGAAAATTTTAAAAAGTTTAGTATTAGTAGTATTAGTAGCAGTAGCATTTACAAGTTGTAACAAAGACGAAACAACTTTACCAGCTCCTGTAATTACATTTTTAAATGGAGTAAACGAAGCATCAGTTAATTCTGGTGGAAGTCATACAATTGCAGGAAATATTGCTTCTGAAGAAGGTTTAACCGAGGTTAAATATTTTCAGGTTACAGCAACTGGAGAAACTCAATTAGGTCAGGCAGTTACTTCTTTTGACAATGCAAACAGTTATAGTTTCCAAAAAACTATCAATGATATTTCTGTTCAAACAGTTATTAAAGTTATGGCAACTGATAAAAAAAATCAGTCATCTGTACTTAATTTCACCATTAAAGTAAATGGAGCTTCAATTTCATCTTACAATAATATTACATTAGGTGCTCAAACCAATGCAACTATTGGCAGTTCATTTGCTTCATTAAACGGATTGGTTTACAATCTAACAGATGCAAAAACAAACGCTAATAAAATAGATGTTATTTTCTTCTATGGCAATACAAATCTTGCAACTTTATCAGCTCCATCAAATACAGTTGATTTAGATCAGGTATTCACTACAGCAAGCAAACCAAGTACATGGACTGTTCAAAATGGAACAAAATTAGAAAAAAGAAATTCTGTTAATTTTGAAAGTATTACAACTGGTAATCAAATTGACAATGTAGAATCTACTGGAACTGCAAAAGTAAGTGGATTAGCTGTTGGAGATGTTATTTTATTCAGAACTGCAAACACATCTGCTTTCCCAAATAAAAATGGCGCATTAAAAGTAACTGCTTTATCTGGAACTTCAGGTACTGCTACTATTACTTTCAATGTAAAAATTGCAAATTAATAAAAATCAAAATTTCAAAAAAGGCTGTTGGTAATCCCAGCAGCCTTTTTTATTTACCTAAAATCCGCAAGGATTTTTATTAGTGCTTTATAAAATGATAGTTATGGATTTTTGCTGTCATTTAATTATTTTATAAAATTCGCATAACTTGTACTGAGCGAAGTCGAAGTATTCGTGTAATTCGCGGGCAATAAATTTTTTATTTGCGGATTTAAGGATTTATATAAACCAATGGATTTTATACTTATTTAAAATAGCTTCAACAGAAAAATTACATGTTTTATCGAAAATATTTTGAATATACCCATAAAATATTGTAAACTTGCTAAATATTTTAAAATTAACTAATAAATACATTTAAAGTCATGAAACAGTTTTTTAAATTTATGTTCGCTTCCATGCTGGGTACAATTCTTACCCTTGGTGTGGTTTTCTTATTGCTGATAGGAATAATAGTTTCAGCTGTATCCTTTTCAAGTAAGGAAGAAGTAATAGTTTCGGAAAATACAATACTTCATATTAAACTCGAAGGTATGGTTACCGATCGTTCTTTTGATAATCCCATTCAGGGTTTCGATTTTAATGCAATGAAAAATAAATATGAACCAGGTTTAAATGAAATACTTACAAATCTGAAAAAAGCAAAAACAGATCCTAATATCAAAGGTATCTATTTGGATTTAGGTGATGTACCGGCAGGAATTTCGCTTCTCGAAGAAATCCGTAATGGATTACTTGATTTCAAAAAATCAGGCAAATTTATCTATAGCTACAGCGAAATGTATTCCCAGAAAGCATATTACCTGGCTTCGATTTCCGATAAAATCTACTTAAACAAAGAAGGAGGAATCGATTTTCATGGCTTAGCTGCTGAAATAATGTTCTTTAAAGGGCTATTACAAAAACTGGATGTTGATGTACAGATTATCAGGCATGGAAAATTCAAAAGTGCCATTGAGCCATTTATGCTCGATAAAATGAGCGATGCTAATCGTGAGCAAACACGAATGTTTGTTGGAAGTATCTGGAATCATATTGTCAATAACATTTCCGTTTCCAGAAAAATAGACGTTGCTCAATTACAAAATATTGCAGATAGTATGTTGGTTCAAACAGCAGAAGATGCTGTAAAATATAAGTTTGTTGATCAATTGGTATATAAGGATGAAATGATTGATGCCTTAAAATCAAAATTAGGGATCGAAACAAAAGAAGAGGTTCAATATGTTACTTTATCAAAATATAAAGATGCAAAAACAGCGGATTCTAAAATTAAATTCTCAAAAAACAAGATTGCAATTGTTTATGCTGTTGGAGCTATTGAAGGTGGTGAAGGTGATGATTTAACAATTGGCTCCGAAAGAATTTCAGAAGCAATACGTCAGGCAAGAAATGATAGTAATGTTAAAGCAATTGTTTTAAGGGTAAATTCTCCCGGAGGAGATGCTTTAGCTTCAGAAGTTATCTGGAGAGAAGTTGCATTAGCTAAGAAAACAAAACCAATAGTGGTTTCAATGGGAGATTATGCCGCATCGGGTGGTTATTATATTGCATGTGCTGCCAATAAGATAATTGCCAGTCCAACAACAATTACCGGATCAATTGGCGTTTTCGGAATGATTCCAAACTTACAGAAACTGTTTAATAATAAATTAGGTATAACTATTGATACCGTAATGACCAATAAAAATGCAATTTCCATCTCAGGAAATCGTCCGTTGAGTTCTTATCAGGAAAAAGTTATTCAAAACCAAATTGAAAGAATTTATGCAACTTTTATCGGACATGTAGCCGATGGTAGAAAAATGACCGTTTCACAGGTTGATAGCATTGGACAAGGAAGAGTGTGGAGTGGTTTTGATGCTAAGCGCATTGGACTAATCGATGATTTTGGTGGAATGGATAAAGCCATTGAGGAAGCTGTAAAACTTGCCAAACTATCAGAATACAAAGTAATTGAATATCCAATTCAAAAAGATTTCTTTCAACAGATAATCAAGAGTTTGTCGGGTGATGATGCTTCATCAAAGATTTTGCAGAAAGAATTGGGTGAAAATTACACTTTCTATAAAACATTAAAATCAATTTCATCAATGAAAAAGATACAGGCTCGTTTACCTTTTGTAATTAATTTAAATTAAACTACATATAAATATTGAAAAGAGGAATTTTGTTAAAAAGTTCCTCTTTTTTTTTGCATGACAACTAATTATGAAAAATATTGTTATTTTTGTATGACTAATTAAAAAAAAAATAACATGAAAAAGACAATTACAGTTTTATTATTAATATGTGGATTAATTACAGCTAATGCTCAAAATGCCGATAAAAAATGGGCTTTGGGAATCTTTGGCGGTAAAACAGAATATAATGGCGACTTTGGAAATGGTTTCCTTGAATTTGGCAATGAACTTTATGGATTCGGTGGTGGATCTATAAATCGGTATCTCTCCAAATCATTTGATATTAATTTACAAGGTACTTTTGGAACCTATGGTTATTATAAAGACGCTGTTAAAAATTTCAAAGGAAGAAAAGCTGATGGAAATTTGCTTTTAGTTTACAAACTCAATAATGGCTACATTTTTAATGAAAAAGCCAAATTATCACCTTTTATAAACGCAGGGATTGGATTGGCTAATAACTGGAGTTATTCGGGCAGTAAATTAAAAGGAGGTTACGATTTTTTATATTCTTTTGGTGGAGGAATGAAATACAATATATTACAAGATTTTGCTTTTCAATATCAATTTTTGTATAATTTTACAAATAGTGATGAAAGAGATTATTGGGTAGCCAAAAAAAATGATAATTTTATTGCACATTCGTTAGGTTTTGTATTTAGTTTTGGTTCTCCAAAAGACAGTGACAAAGATGGAGTTCCTGATAAACTTGATATTTGTCCAAATACCCCTGTAAGTGTAAAAGTTGATATAAATGGATGCCCATTAGATACAGATAATGATGGAATTGCCGATTATCAGGACAAATGTCCAACTATAAAAGGGTTTATAGAATTTAAAGGATGCCCTGATACGGATGCTGATGGAATACAGGATGCTGAGGATAAATGCCCGACTGTAAAAGGTATAGCAGCATTTAACGGATGCCCTGATACTGATGGAGATGGAATTCAGGATTCTGAAGACAAATGTCCAAATGTAAAAGGGTTAAAAGAATTCTCAGGATGTCCTGATACAGATGCTGATGGAATAACTGATGCAGAAGATCGTTGTCCTAATGCAAAAGGAAGTAAGGAATTAAAAGGTTGTCCTGATAAAGATAAGGATGGAATTGCTGATATTGATGATAAATGCCCTGATATTCCTGGTATTAAAGAAAACAAAGGATGTCCTGAAGTAAAGGCTGAAGTGAAAAAAGTTTTTGCTCAGGCATTGCAGGGAATTCAATTTGAAACAGGAAAAGATGTAATTCTAAAAGGTTCTTATCCTATATTAGATCAAGTTGTTAAGGTTATGAATGAAAACAAGGAATACAACCTTGAAATCAATGGACATACAGATAATGTTGGAAAAGACAATTTGAATCTGATATTATCACAAAAACGTGCTAATGCTGTAAAAGCATATTTAGTTAAAAAGGGAATTGATGAAAATAGAATGAAAGCTACCGGTTATGGTTCAACAATGCCAGTTGAAGATAATAAGACTGCTGCTGGAAAAGCTAAAAACCGTAGAGTTGAATTTAAAGTAAACTTTTAAAATTTTTTAACACATCTTCAATTTCGCATAAATTGATTATATTCAATAGGTTGTGCCGGTTTTACCTGACACAACCTATTTTTTTAAAAAAAACCTGACAAAATGTCAGGTTTTTTTTGTATATTTGTAACTATATTTATTAATTAATTTTGTTTTTATTTAATAAAAAATGAAAATACAATCAGTAAAACAGCGATTTGGGATAATTGGAGATTCACCATTATTAAATAGGGCAATAGAAATTGCTTGTCAGGTTGCACCTACTGATATGTCAGTTTTAATCACAGGAGAAAGTGGAGTCGGAAAGGAATTCTTTCCTAAAATTTTGCATCATCTTAGTTCACGCAAACATGGTGCTTATATTGCAATCAATTGTGGTGCTATTCCTGAAGGCACAATAGACTCAGAACTTTTTGGTCATGAGAAAGGTTCCTTTACTGATGCCCACGAAGCAAGAAAGGGTTATTTTGAAGTTGCTAATGGAGGCACGATTTTTTTGGACGAAGTTGCCGAATTGCCTTTATCAACACAGGTTCGTCTGCTTAGAGTGCTTGAAACTGGCGAGTTTATTAAAGTAGGATCATCTAAAGTTATTAAAACCAATGTAAGAGTTGTAGCTGCAACAAATGTAAATATCACGGAAGCCATTCAAAAAGGTAAATTCAGAGAAGATTTATATTATCGTTTAAATTCAGTTCCTATTTATGTTCCATCCCTAAAACAACGCAAAGAAGATATTGAATTGCTTTTTAAAAAATTTGCATTGGAATTTGCAGAAAAATATCATATCCCTCCTATTCATTTAAATGAACAATCTCGCAGACATTTGGTTAATTATCAATGGCAGGGCAATATCAGACAACTTAAAAACATTACCGAACAAATTTCAATAATTGAAACAGATCGGGAAATAAACGTAAAAACACTTACAAAGTATTTACCTGAAATTTATCACAATGAATTACCTGTATTATATGAAAATACTGCAGATTCTACGCATGGTTTTTCAGAAAGGGAACTTCTTTATAAAGTACTTTTCGATATGAAAAACGACATTAATGAGTTAAAAAAGACAATAGGACATATTGTAAAAAAAACGGGTATGAATCTGAATTATAATACAACTGCAAATAGTTTTTATAATACAGCAAAGCATGTTGACAATATTGTAGATGATATTATTGAAGAAGAAAAACCCTATATAATCCATCAACCAACTAACGAAAATTTTGATGAAAACAAACTTCAGGATGAAAAACCTTTTAAGGAAAAAATAATTGAGAAAAAAATAAAGGAAAAAACATTAGTCGAAAAAAATATTTCTTTAAAAAACGAAAACTTATCAATACAAAAGAAAGAATATGAGCTTATTAGGAAAGCTATTTTAAAATATAAAGGAAATAGAGGAAAAGCTGCTCAAGAATTAGGCATTTCGGAACGAACTTTGTATAGAAAAATAAAAGAATTAGGTTTAGAATAATTTAATAATAATAACAATGAAAAAAATAATTTTACTTTTTACATTTATGACTCTAATTGGAATAAATCTTCAGAGTCAGGTTTTGATTAATCCAGGTTTTGAAAACTGGACGGATTCTACACATGCAACTGGATGGAATTCTTTAAACCAAACAATTGGTGTACCACCTTTTGCAGTATATTTACAAAGTTTAAAACGTACAACGGATAAACGTAGTGGTAATTATGCAGCAAAATTAACTACCAAAACAATTGCTATAATTAGCCAGACAATACCTGGATTTGTAAATCTTGGTAATGTGGATTTAGCAAGCCAGGAAGTTTCTGGAGGAATACCTTGTACCGGAATGCCCACAAAATTAAGTGGATACTATAAATTTAGTCCAACCGGTGGCGATACTATGCTGATAGCTGTTTTACTTTATAAATACAACACAACTACACAGCAATCAGAAGAGATAGGTTATGGTGTTTTTATGAACAATACCGCAACACCAACTTATACTTATTTTGAGAATATGATAACTTATGATGTTCCAAATGTTGCTCCTGATACAATGGATATTATTATGATTTCATCAGCAACCGAAACACCACATGACGGATCAACTCTTTATGTTGATGATTTAGTGCTTGATGTATCACCGCTAAGTATTAATGAAAATTCATCTTTTAAATTAACGGTTTCTCCAAATCCTGCAAATGATATTATAAACGTAAACTTAAAAAATGCAGGAACTGATCCCAATAATGTAATTATTTATAATCTTGCAGGCCAAATGGTTTACAATAGTTCATTTACTTCATCGCAATTCAAAATAAATGTTGCTAATTTAAATGAAGGAATTTATTTTATTAAAATTTCAAACAATAATACACATAAAATTAAAAAATTTATTGTAAAACACAATAATGAATAAATTTTATAAATCAGTAATACTTCTTTTTACAATAGTATTATTGAATGGATGTGGATTTTATTCTTTTACAGGTGCTTCAATTTCTCCTGATATAAAATCCATATCCATTCAACAATTTCCTAATTTAGCTCCTTTGGTTCAGCCCACACTTAGTCAGGTTTTTACATT
>CAIZXK010000084.1 GCA_903936865.1 uncultured Bacteroidales bacterium
AAAAAGACTAATGCAACAGCAATAAAAATTAATATTAGAATGTAATAGAATACTTCATTTGATACTTTATAATTATATGGATCAAAAATTAATAATATCATAGCAAATATAAACATTAAAATACTGCCCAATATTTTTGAAATATAAGAATTTCTAATTTCTACTTTTTCAGGAATATTTATTAAATTTTTTGCTTTATAAAAGGGATTTAACTTTGTTTCTTCGTAAGTTTCTCTTTCCTGAGAATTATCAGTATATAATATATTTGAATTTTTAAAAGTGTTCGTTTTAAATATTTTTCTCTTTAGATCTTTTAAGTTCTCATGTTCATTGAAATCGTACTTATAGTTAGGGCATTGCAATTCAAATACTGGTTTTTCATTTGTAATATTACAAAATGTACCTACTTCATTTGAATATCCTTTGTTTTTGCAAACTAAACAATAACTTATTTTACTATCCATTTCTTTAATTATCAAAATTTACAAAACTATCTCTTTTTTAATAATTTATATGCAAGTTCGCCATAATCTACTTCCACACATTCATTTTCGATGCTATCATAAGTTATACATTTCAATTTATATAATTCAAGCGTTTCTTTATTAAATTTGAATCCAAAATACTCAAAGTCCTTTGTTGTTTTGCCAAAACCAATCTGGTCTATCTGTAATCCTGCATCAGAATAATCAATTATCGGACTATAGAAATTGTAATTATCCAAACCTGAAATCTGTCCATTATTTTTAAAGTTTATAAGCTTTCCTTCAGTCGTAATATATTGTCCTTTAAATAGAATTTCTTCCAATATCTTTGTTTCTCCATCAATTTTTAAAGGGGAAATTTTAATAAAAGATTTGTCGGCAATTTTTATTTTTGCATTTGAAACAACTTCAATATCACTCATTAACTCAGAAATGCTGTCATTATCTATTTTCCATAGTTGATAGACTTCTTTATTTTTCAGTACTTGTAATTGTTCGCCTCCATCATGAAAATTTAAAATGATACTTGTTGTTATTAATGTCCTTTCGGGGATTTCAATATATTCGCATCCCTTTTCCAGTGCATTTTTGGGCGATTTATTTTCGTTAAGATTGTTTATGTAATCTTCGCTTAACCAATATCCACTCAAAGAAACGATGGTATCGAGTGTTTTAATTCTTTCCAGATTGGCTGAATTATCGATTTTAGCATTATTGCATGAATAAAATACAATAAGTAAAAGCACTGCGATTGTAGTTATAATACTTCTTTTCATTTAAATGTAGCTTTATTAAATCCTCAGCAAAAATAATCAATTTCCTATATCATCAATTACAATAATGGTATTAAATCAAATAATTGAAAAACACTTGTCGCAGCTTGCAGAATCATTAAAACGATAGAAAAGTACATTCCGCAGCCTGCGGAATCTTCCCGTCAATAGAAATATACATTCCGCAGCTTGCGGAATCTTGCTGACGATAGCAACATAGATTTCGCAACCTGCAGAATCTTGCCGACGATAGAGATGGATATTTCGCAGCTTGCGGAATTTAATCAACAGTTTTTAGTACCCGAAATACCAAATCTCCAAATCATAAATAATATGTATTTTTGCAAAAATGAACATTTACTATTGTGGCAAAAGACATATTGTTAGAAAAAGGACTTAAACTTCCGGTGATGGAAGAATTTTACAGCTTGCAGGGAGAAGGATTTCATACAGGAGAAGCAGCTTATTTTGTGAGAGTTGGAGGTTGTGATGTAGGCTGCCACTGGTGCGACATCAAGGAATCGTGGAATGCCGATTTGCATCCACCCATTTCTACCGATGGAATTATCGAACGTGCAGCAACTTATCCTGCCAAAGCAGTAATTATAACTGGTGGCGAACCCTTAAATTATAATCTCGATTACCTTTGCAATCAAATGAAATCAAAAGGTATAAAAACCTTTTTGGAAACATCGGGCTCATTGCCCATGTCTGGCAGCTGGGACTGGATTTGTTTGTCTCCCAAACAAAATATTCATCCTACCGATAGCAATTTGAAATTGGCTGGTGAGCTAAAGGTAATCATTTCGGAACTTTCTGATTTTGAATGGGCAGAAATTAATGCTGCTAAAGTAAGTGAGGCATGTTTATTGTATTTACAACCCGAATGGAGCAAACGCAACGAAATGATGCCTGCAATAATTGATTATATCATGCAAAATCCAACATGGAGAATATCGCTGCAAAGCCATAAATACATGAGAATTCCATAGGTAACAATAAATTGATAATGCATTACCTTATCAGAAAATTATTTTAATGCGTACCAACAAATAAACTTATAGCTTAATTACACTACAATGCAAGGAAAAAAGAATCTAAGAAATCTGATACATATTTTGATGATAGTTTTATTGTCAACCACTATTTTTGCTCAACCCGGAGGGAAACTTACCACCAAATCGAAGAAAGCCATTAAGTTTTATGAAAATGCAACCCGTCATTACGACAATTACAATAACCTGGGTTGCATTGAAGAAGTTAACAAAGCTATTGCCGAAGATCCCAAATTTATAGAAGCTTACTATTTGCTGGCAAGTACTTATTCTGATTTAAAACAAACACAGGATGCAATATCAGTTTATGAAAAGGCTATTTCAATAGACGAGGAATTTTATCCGGGAGCTTTTTATCTGGTGGCAAGCTTGCAGCTTTCAATTGGTAAATATGAAAATGCAGGAAATAATTTTCAAAAGTTTCTGAAGTTTAAAGGAGAATCTCCTATCAAGCAAAAAGGAGCAATAAAAGGACTGGAAGTGGTTCAGTTTGCAATAGAACAACTTAACAATCCTGTTCCTTTCGAAATGATAAATATGGGTAAAAACATCAATTCCGAAAATGATGAGTATTTACCTGCAATTACTGCTGATGAACAAACACTTATCATTACAGTGCGAAGACCAAAAGATGAACAAACCGTTAGTCAAGCAACCAAACTTGAGGAAGATTTTTATTTCAGCAATAAAATAAATGGTGAATGGAACAAAGCCGAACCGGTCGGACCACCATTAAATACGCATGGAAACGAAGGAGCACAATGTATTTCGCCCGATGGGCAGTATATTTATTACACAGCCTGCAACAGAGCCGAAGGAAGGGGAAGCTGTGATATTTATTTCTCAAGGAAAATAGGAAACACATGGTCAACACCCGAAAATCTGGGCGAACCGATAAATACAAGTAGTTGGGAATCTCAGCCTTCAATTTCTTCTGATGGAAAAACACTTTATTTTGCAAGTAGTCGCGAAGGTGGAAAAGGAAATATTGATATTTGGAAATCAATACTGGATGAAAGCGGAAAGTTTGGTGTTCCGATAAATTTGGGCGACAGCATCAATACCCGTTACAATGAAATGTCGCCTTTTTTACATCCTGATAATCAAACTCTATATTTTTCATCGGACGGCATGTTGGGAATGGGTGGAAAAGATATTTATTATTCACGCAAAAACAAGGATGGAGAATGGACTAAACCCATTAATATTGGTTATCCGATTAATACTTTTGCCGATGAAATCAATCTGCTGGTTAATGCCAAAGGAGATCTGGCCTATTTTTCTTCCGACAAACCCGGTGGTTTTGGTAAATATGATCTTTACAGTTTCGAACTCTATCAGAAAGCAAGACCTCAAATGGTTAGCTATATGAAAGGAAAAGTATATGATGCGGAAACACTACGCAAGCTGGATGCAAAATTCGAATTACTAAACCTGGAAACAGGAGAAATTGTTGCTCAATCAAAAGCAAATCCTGTTAGTGGTGAGTTCCTGGTATGTTTGCCTGTTGGCAAAAGTTATGCTTTAAATGTGTCAAAAGATGGATACTTGTTTTATTCAGAAAACATTGCTTTAGAAGGCATTCATTCCGAAATAAAACCTTTTATAAAAGATGTTCCGCTTAAACCGATAAAGGTTGGTGAAATTGTGGTATTAAGAAATATCTTTTTTGAAACCGATAAATTTGAATTGAAAAACGAATCAAAGGTAGAACTGAACAAACTGATTGATTTACTAAAACTTAACAAGAGTCTGAAGATCGAAATCAGCGGACATACCGATAATGTAGGTAATGAAAAATACAACCTCACACTTTCAGAAAACAGAGCCAAAACAGTTTACGAATACCTTAGCAATAATGGAATACTTAAAACCCGACTTACATTTAAAGGTTATGGTTGGAGTAAACCAATTGAAAATAATGACACTGAAAATGGCAGAGCCAACAACAGGCGAACTGAGTTTAAAGTAATCAGTAATTAGATACTTCCTTGATTGAAATAATAAATATTAAATAACTTGAAATATTAATAATTTGGTATAAATGCCTGAAATCATAGCCTATACAAAAGCTTGTATTTAAAATACAAATTGTTTTGTATTCTCAATACAAATTAATTATATTTGCAAAAAAAAACTGATTTTATGATTACAGAAGAAATACTTAGAGCAGTTATTAATGATTTTCAGCCTTTAAATCCTTTAAAAACGATAATAAAAAGAGAAAAAGCAATTCCTTTGGATAGTAATAGAATTGTGGTTGTAACTGGTATCAGAAGATGCGGTAAGAGCACCCTGCTTAAAAGTGCTTTTAATGATTTTATTCCAGTAATATTCATAAACTTTGAAGACATCCGTCTGGAAGGTTTTGATAAAAATGATTTTCAAAAAATAGAGCAGATTGCTTTAAAAGAGAATATCAGGTATCTGGTTTTTGATGAAATACAAAACGTAGCCGATTGGGAAAAATTTGTTCGGTCGGCACACGACAAAGGATTTCAGATATTTATAAGCGGTTCCAATGCATCCATGTTAAGCCGTGAATTAGGTACCCATCTTACTGGAAGACATTTGCAACTTGAACTTTTCCCTTTTAGCTTCAGTGAATATTTAAAGTCAAAATCTTTAGTTGCAAATGCAGATAATTTTTCACTTTACCTGCATGAAGGTGGATTTCCTGAATATCTCAAATCCAATGAAGAAGATTATCTTCGTTCTTTGGCAAGGGATATTGTAATAAGGGATATTGCGGTTCGTCGTAATATTAAAAATGATCATTTATTGCTAAGATTGCTTACGTTTCTTATGAGTAATTCAGGAAAAGAGTTTAGTTACAACAACATAGGTAGATTATTGGAAATCAAATCAGTAAGAACAACCATAGATTATTGCGACTTTCTGAAAGAAAGTTATTTAATTGATATGATACCTCGCTTTTCCTATTCAATAAAGCAACAACAATCAAATCCAAAAAAAATATATACTATTGATACTGCAATGGCTAAATCAATAAGTTTATCATTTAGCGAAGACAATGGCAGAATGTTAGAAAATTCCGTTTTTCTTATGCTAAAACATTTTTCAGTTGATATTTATTATTACAAAGACGAAAAATCGGAATGTGACTTTCTGATTAAAAAAGAAAATCAAATACTTATGGCAGTCCAGGTATGCTGGCATTTAACTGCCGATAATCTCGAAAGAGAATTGAACGGACTTAAGAATGCAATGAAAACCTGTTCTGTTAAAAATGGGTTTATAGTTACTATGGATCAGGAAGATAGTTTTGATGGTATAAGTGCTATACCAGCATGGAAATTCAATGATATACTAAAAGAAGTATTTTAAATACTGTTAATTAAATAGATATATTAAAAATATTGCAAATAAAATAACTCGTTGGGAGTTTTATTCCAACGAGTTATTTAAAGTATTTAAAAACGCTCAAAAGTTGAGAAGAAGAAATTAGCTTCAATTTGAGCATTTTCATCAGAATCGGAACCATGTACTGCATTTTCCTGAACAGAAGCACCATAAAGTTTTCTAATTGTACCTTCAGCAGCTTTGGATGGGTCTGTTGAGCCTATTAATTCTCTGTAAGCATTTACTGCATTCTCTTTTTCAAGAATAGCCGCAACAATAGGACCTGAAGACATAAATTCAACCAAATCATTGTAAAAAGGACGCTCACTATGAATTTCATAAAATTTTTCAGCTTGACTCCGCGACATTCTTGTATATTTCATGGCATTAATCTTAAACCCGTTTTTAGTGATTTTATCCAAAATAGATCCAATATTTCCACTTTTTACCGAACAAGGTTTAATCATTGTAAAAGTTATGTTTTTATACATAAAAATCAGTTTTTAAAATTAAGTTGTAAAAATAATAAAACAAATGATTGATAGCTTTGTTTTTATTTTCTATTTTTGCACACAAAATGTCTAACAATAAATACTAAATTTTGGATAATAAACAAATTGCATCAGTAAAAGACTTAATAGCTAACAAAAAGAACATTATAATTGTAACCCACAACAATCCTGATGGTGATGCAATTGGCTCGTCTTTAGCCTTATATAATTATCTGATTGGCAAAAATAAAAATGTTAAAGTTATAACACCCAACAAGTTTCCTGATAATTTGGCCTGGCTAAAGGGTAGCAGTGAAATTTTGGTTTATAATATGAAAACCATTAAATGCAATGCTTTAATACAAAATGCAGATATTATTTTCTGCCTCGACTTTAATGCTTTACACAGGGTTGACAAAATGGAAGATGCATTAAGAAATTCAAATGCCATAAAAATACTGATTGATCATCATTTGCAACCAGAATTAAAAAGTTTCAACTATATATTTTCTAAAATAGACATAACATCAACTTCAGAATTAACCTATAATTTAATTGCAAAATTAGATGGTATTGAAGCTATTACTTTAGATATAGCCAATTGTGTTTATGTTGGAATTATAACAGATACAGGTTCATTTAGCTATTCATGTAATTATGAAGATTGTTTTACAATTTGTGCATCATTATTAAAAATAGGAATTGATGCTGAAACTATACATCGCAAGGTTTACGACACATTTTCTGAAAGTCGTTTACGTTTACTTGGTTATTGCTTAAGTGAAAAATTAGAGGTAATAGATGAATTTTCAACTGCATATATCTGGCTCACCAAAGAAGATTTAAATCGTTTTAATTATCAGAATGGAGATACAGAAGGTGTTGTAAATTACGCATTATCAATTGATAAAATAAAATTTGCCGCTTTATTTACTGAACGCGAAGGAATAGTCAGAATTTCATTTCGTTCCAAAGGTGATATCGATGTAAATGAATTTGCTAGAAATCAATTTAATGGTGGAGGACATAGAAATGCATCAGGTGCTACTTCTAAAATTTCATTAACCGATACGATTAAGCATTTTAAAGACAGTTTGAGTAATTACAGGATTTATTTAGAAAACAATAAAAATGAAGAAACTCTTTTGGCTAATTAATATTGTAATAATTTTAGTAGTTGCTTCCTGTAATAATGATCAGAAAATACAACATCAACGTCAACTAAGTCAGGATAGTATCAACTATCGCATGATGAATGCCAATAAGTTACTTACTCAAAGTGAAACCGAAAAAATTATAGATTATACCAATAGATATCAATGGCAAATGAAAGAAACAGGAACCGGACTTCGATATTTAATTTATAAACAAGGAAATGGTAAAAAACCCAAAATAGGTTCTGTTGTAAAAATAAATTATAAAACCGGATTGCTAAATGGTGTAACTATTTATAATTCAGAAGAAAGTGGGCCAAAAATATTTGAAATAGGGAAAGCTGATGTAGAAACAGGATTGCAAGAAGGAATTTTGTTACTAAAAGTTGGTGATAAAGCAAAATTTATTATACCTTCGCATCTTGGTTTTGGCTTACTTGGCGACCAAAAAAAAATACCACAAAAGGCGACATTAATATATGATGTTGAGCTTATTAGTGTTGAAAATTTAAAACAAACAAAATAAATTTTAATATTAATTTAAATAAAAATGAACAAAAAAAGTCAAATTTTAATGTTAGTAATTGCTATGGTAGCAGTTATTTTTACATCTTGCAAATCAAAATATCCGGGATTTGATAAAACAGATAACGGATTGTACTACAAATTTCATATTGAAAATAAAGATGGTCAAAAAACCCAGATTGGTGATATTATTGTAGCTGAATTAACTGTTAGAACTGCTGATTCTACATTATTTACCAATGCCGGAAATCCACAGAGATTATTCAGGGTTGACACTTCTGTTTATAAAGGCGATTTAAATGAAGGATTATTATTAATGGGCATTGGAGATAGTATAACATTTATCCTTAGTGCCGATTCATTAAAGAAAGTAATGCAATTACCTCCATTTATTAAAGAAGGTGAAATGTTGTATTATGATATTAAAATTCATGAAATCGTTACCAAAGCTGCTTTTGAAAAAGAAAATAGCGAAATGATGGCTAAACAACAAAAAATGTTGGAAGAAGCGAAAGCAAATGAAAGTAAAGACCTGGAAAAATATTTAAGCGACAATAAAATTAAAGTAAAACCAACTGAAAGTGGTTTATTCTTTATTGAAACTAAAAAAGGAACCGGAACCAAAGCAGAAAAAGGTAAAAAAGTTAAAGTTAACTATACCGGCAAATTAACCAACGGAACTATTTTCGATACAAGTATTGAAAAAGATGCCAAAACAGCAGGTATTTTTAATGACAAACGTCCTTACGAACCAATTACTTTCACTTTAGGACAAGGTGAAGTTATTCCAGGTTGGGACGAAGGAATCAGCATGATGAAAGTGGGAGGAAAAGCCAAATTGGTAATACCTTCTGTTATAGGATATGGAGAAAGAGGTGCCGGTGGTGGTGCAATTCCTCCATGTGCAGTTTTAGTTTTTGAAGTAGAATTAGTTGGAGTAGAATAATCTACTTAATTTTAAAAAATTGAAAAGGAGCATTCGTTGCTCCTTTTTTGTTTTATCTCCTTTTTATTTTATTAATACCGGAATTAAATATTTAATAGTCCTATTCGCTTCACTCTTGATACTATAAAATATTTCTGATCGGCAATATACCATTAAAAAATGAACTAATTTATAAATCACTTTGGCATAATTTCTAA
>CAIZXK010000085.1 GCA_903936865.1 uncultured Bacteroidales bacterium
GCACTGAATAGAATTCACGACAATCCATCCACTATTAGCATTAATGGGTTATTTATCAATGCAAAATTAAATCCAGTTTGGTTATAAGTGGTTGAATTTCGTCCTGAACATCTCTAAAATCTATCTTATTAGAGACGTTAACAATTCAAGTCGAAGTTATTTCTTATTAAAATTACTTGGTGAACATCCAAAATACTTACTAAATACAGTACTGAAATATTTAGGGTCAACAAATCCAACCATTTCAGATACTTCTGTTACTGTATGTAATCTGCTTTTAAGTAATTCACCGGCATATTTCATTCTCTTGTTTCGAATCAATTCATTTGGCGAAAGGTTGATTAAATTTTTAATGCGGTTATAAAATACCGATCTACTCATTCCCAACTCTCTGCAAAGAAAATCAATTGAGAATTTATCATTTGCAATATTTTCATTAATAATTTTTTCCGTTTTTTCAAGAAGAATCCGATCTATTTCATTAAAGAAATCCTGATTGTTAGTTTTATCATCAAAGTTGCTTTCGCGGAAATATTCAATTAATTTTCGTTTGTTGGAAAGTATGTTGACAATACGCTGTTTTAAATGAGCAGGATCAAAAGGTTTTGTTATATAGTCATCTGCTCCTATTTGTAATCCTTTTAGTATATCGTCTTTACTCGAGAGAGCAGATAAAAGTACCACCGGAATATGCGCCAATTGCCGATTTGATTTTATAGATTGACATAGTTCTATACCACTAACTTCAGGCATCATTATGTCGGACAAAACAATATTCACTGTATTATTTTTGAGAATATTGATTGCTTCTGTGGCCGATGCAGCAGTTAAAACACTGAATTCCTGCGAAAAACTTACAGAAAGATATTTCCTGAGTTCATCATTATCATCTACAATGAGTATTACTGATTGTTCCTCAAGTATCAATTCACCGGTTTCTTTTACTGGTGTATTCAAATTTTCAAAATGAGTATCACTTAATTGATTTTTTGAATAATGTTCATTACCCTCAGGAAAAGCAACCCGAAAGTGCGTGTGTTCTCCTTCTTTACTATCAAAACTAACTGTTCCGCCCAAATAATGAGTAAGATTATATACCAACATTAAGCCAATACCACTTCCTACCTGCTGCGAATTGACTGCGTTTTCAGCTCGATAAAATTTCTTGAATAATTTCTGTTGCTCTTTTTGAGGGATTCCAATGCCTTTATCCTGCACTTCAATCCACCATTTAGTGGAATCGTAACCTGCCAAAACAGTAACTGAACCATTGGACAATGAGTATTTTATTGCATTTGAAATTAAGTTTTCGAGAATTTTATCCATTAAATCCTTATCAAACCAAACGGAGATATTTTGGTCTGGAAGTTCTGTTTTTAATGTAACTTTACTTGAATTTGCATAAGGTTGAAAATTGAATACTTTTTCATTCAAATAATCGTTCAACGTATATTCATGAACATATAATTGTAAAGTTTGAATATTTGACTTCTCAAAATCAAGTAACCTATTTATAACTCCATACAGACGATTTACATTGTTATTTACAACCTGAAGCAAGTATTTAGCTGAAGGAGAAAGCGTTACATCTTGTTGTAAATCGGCAAGTGGAGCTTTGATTAGTGTCAATGATGTTCTCATTCCATGAGATGCATTGATAAAAAATTGAATCTTTTCTTCTGAATAATGTGTTTCTATTCGCTCTTTAAAATATCGAAATATGAAATAACCTAAAATTGCACTTACAATAATATATATAAACCAAGCCCAAATTGAATTCCACCATGGTGCACTAATTATAATTACAATGGATTTGTCAGTCACATTTTTACTGCTTTTATTCCTGATTTCCCTGACTTTAAAGATATATTTTCCCGGGGATAAATTTGCATAATTTGCTTTACCTATATCTGTTGGAGTTGTCCAATCTTTATCAAATCCTTCCAAATACCAGCTGTAAAGTGAACGTTCATATCCATTAAAATTAATTCTTCTAAACTCAATACTAAAAGTATTCTGATGGTATTTAAGCTTGATTTTATCAACAATATTCAAAGGTTTTTCTAATGGATTTTCATCATTAAATGTAAAAATTGATTTGTCAAAAATTTTAAAATCTTCGAAAACTAGTGGAGAGCTAATAGATTTAGCAAAAACTTTGTTTGGATCAAATATCAACGCTCCTCGAGTTGTCCCAAAAATGATTTGACCACTCGAACATAACTTAGATGCACTCAGATTAAACGTTCCTCTTTCAGAGCGCCAACCAGTTTGAAATGGAATTATATTATCGTTAAACGGATCAATAAAGAAAAGTCCCTTTTCGGTAGCAACCCAAAGCCGTTTATTGTTGTCAATTTCTATTGAAAATATATTTCTGGCAGCAAGCCCAAGTTCTTTTCCATAAGCCTTACAGGTTTGATTTAAATAATTATATTTTATTAATCCTGAATTTTTAGTACCTATCCACAAAATATCCCTGTCCTTTTTAAAACAAGAAATTGGGTCATCGCTCAATAATTTTGCTTTTGTTACAATTGAATCAATTTTATAGCTAATTTTTCCGGTGGCAATATTTAATGAGGCTAATTTGCGGTTTGATATCGTTAATAAATGATATTCATCTTCTTCCAAAATGCTATAAACGGAGCTTAATGGATATTTTTTAAACGTAGTTGAATTGGGATATTTAAAACATAAATCACCTTCATTGCCTCCAATCCATAATCGCCCTTTCGAGTCGTTAAATATTGAATATATAAAATTCGTAGTAAGTCCGTTTTCAGATTCATTAGCACGAATAACATTTACAGCATTTGTGGTTGGATGAATACTAATCAATCCCGAACCGTAACCACCAGCCCAAATAGTACCATCTTTGTCTTGACAAATAGATGTTATCATTCGGTTATTTTCCCATTTAGGGTCTTTATCTAAAAAATGCTTCCATTGTCCGGTAAAACTATCAAACATGCTAATGCCATCATTCGTACCAAACCATATACTATTATTAGAAGTTTCGTAAATACCTTTCACGTGATTATTGCCGATGGAATTTAAATCTTTATATCGGTGCGTTAAATAACGAAAATTCATGCTGTTGGGATCGTATAAGTTAATACCATCAGTATAAGTAGAAACCCAAATTCGCCTATCAGTATCAATAAACAAATCATACACTCCATTTGAACCTAAAGCCCCTTGTGTGTCGATGTCAAATTCGCTCTTTGCCTTGATTTGCAAGGTATAACGGTCAAGTTCGTAAATCCCCTTTCCATCAGCAGCAACTAAAATAGTGTTTTGATTATAAAGTTTGATACATCGTACCGGCGAATTTTTTAAAGTCAATAAATTCAAACGTTTTTGCTGTTGCTTATTTATCAGGATTACGCCATTATCAAACGTACCTAACAATAAATTTTTAGTATCGGTATCATAATAAAATGAATATATTTTTTCCGATTTTGAAAGAAATATTTCTTCAGCGTTTCGGAAAGCATGAATCTTATCATTCTCAGGTTTAATAATTAGAACTTTCGATACTAATGAGACATAAACAAAATTACCCTGAACAGAAACAATATTGACGACTTCATTATTTAGTTTATGTAATTTTTCGTTGTTTAAATCGTAAAAAAACAAACCTTGATTCGTACCAATATATAATATATCATCCTTATCGATACAAATACTTCTGACAAAGACTTTTTCGCTTTTGGATAGGTCTAAAACTGTTTTAAACCTATCCGAAATTTCATCATATTTTTGACATAAACCACTTGTTGAGCAATAATAAATGCCACCCTTTGAACTTTTTGTCATACATCGTGTATTGTCAGATGTCGGCATAGAGTAACTTTTAATTGTTTCACCATCAAATCGTTCTGCTCCATCCGGTGTGCAAAACCACATAAAACCGTTGTTGTCTTTCTCTACTTTATAAGTGCTGCGTTCACCTCCAAGAAGTGTGGAGATGGATGTAAAATACCTTGAAGGGAGTTGCGAAAATAAACCAATTGAAATGACAATGAGCAAAAAAAGTATGACTGATTTTTTCATAAAATGATTTTTTTTGTCTTCAGGTAATTAATGAGAAAATAACAGGTTTAAGTATTTGAATGGGGTTTTTATACTTAAACTTATGTAATTAAGTTCAAACAAATATAGTGTAATCTCTTAATTCGTGTTCACGATATTTACCGATAATCGTTAATTTTGCTACGAAAAGTGCATAATCAATCAGATTTTAAAGCTTTTCCGGACGATTTTAAACCTTTATAGTTTGGCCTTTGAGGTAAATTTCACTCCTTTTCGGACTTTCTATCTATTCTTTGTTCAACACTTTCTTTATATTGCTCGCTGATAGGTATGTATATTTTATTTTCAAATACAATTCTGTTTCGCTCAATTGTGGTAACTTCTTTGAAATTGACTATAAACGAACGGTGAATTTTTACAAATTGATTTGCAGGAA
>CAIZXK010000086.1 GCA_903936865.1 uncultured Bacteroidales bacterium
GCATTTCATTTCTTGTTTCGCCCGGTAATCCAAAAATGATATGTCCTCCTGTTTTAATTCCTTTATCAGCTGTTAGTTGAAGCATTTGTACCAATGTTTCAAAATTATGTCCACGATTTATGATTTCGAGTGTTTTATCATAACAACTTTCAATTCCATATTCAATAATCAAGTATTTATTTTTGGACAATCCGGCAAAATAATCAAGCTTTTCTTCATCCATGCAATCGGGTCGGGTACCAATAACCAATCCTGCAATGGCAGGATGTTCCAGTGCTTGATTGTAAATCCCTATTAATTTTTCCAACGGAGCATACGTGTTTGAATAAGCCTGAAAATAGGCAAGGTATTTTTCAGCACGACGGTAACGTTTTGCATGAAATTCTATTCCTTCGTCGATTTGCTGCAAAACTGATTTTTGAGGAAGGCAATAGGAGGGATTAAAAGCATCGTTATTACAGTAAGTACAACCACCTAAGCCTGCTTTTCCGTCACGGTTTGGGCATGTAAATCCTGCGTCAATTGATAGTTTCTGAACCCTTTCCCCGAATTGATTTCTGAAATAATTGGCATATGCATTAAAGCGTCGTGTGTGATTCCATGGATAATTGTTTAAAACCATTTTCTTTTTTTAAGATATATAATCATTCCAATGCTTATTGTTATCATAATTCCCCAACTAATAAAATAGCCATATTTCCATTCTAATTCAGGGAAGTTTTTGAAATTCATTCCGTATAATCCAACAATAAAGGTTAAAGGAATAAAAATAGTTGAAACTACTGTCAGCCTTTTCATTACATCATTCATCTGAACATCATTGTTTGCAAGATAAAGTTCAGTTAGGTTGGAAACCATTTCGCGAAAGGATTCCAGATTCTGATTAATTTGCTGAAGATGATCTATTATATCCTGAAAATAAATATAGGTTTTAGAATTGATTAATTTTGATTCTGAATGATGAAGTTTACGAATTTCGTCCATTAGCGGACTAACCGATTTTTTCATGGATAATTGTTGTTTCCTTTTATGTAAAATCTTTTTGAGAACCAATTTAGATTTTTCATTAAGTAATTCCTCTTCAATTTGTTCCATGTCATCATCCATATCATCAACAATTTTTAAGTAATTATCTATGATAATATCTGTTAATGTATAAAAAAGATAATCGTTATGCATCATCCTCAGTTTTCCCTTTTTGGTTTTGATGCGTTCGATAATTGGAAGAAAAATGTCACTTTTTTGTTCCTCAAAACTAATCAGGTACGAATCTCCAAGGATAAAACTAATTTGTCTTTTTTCGATAATATTATTTTTGGAAGTAATGGAAAGTTCTTTTAATGTCAGGAAAATCTGATTCTCATAATCTTCCGTTTTGGGTAGGTGATGTGTGTTTAATACGTCTTCAAGCATCAACGGATGCAATGAAAAGTGAATGCCCAATTTATCAATTTGGTTTATATCGTGTAAGCCTGTTATTTTTATCCAGTTAACTTTCTCAGGATTTAATTTAGGCAGAATTGTATTTATATCATTACTTTCTGTAATAGTAAAACTTTCATCGTTGTATGAAATCAGTTGAATATGAATCTTGCTTTCGTAAGCAATTCCTGTATGCACTAACGAACCTGGCGGTAATCCCTGTTTACGGCTGTATTTTATTTTATTTTCCATTTAGTACTCTTTTTAATCTTAAAAATGTAAAGTTAACCTTCTATTCAAATTAAATCTGTTTGATAATAAACTATTCTCATAAACCCAATTCCTCACTTATTTCCAACATGGCTGCTATGGATATTTCTGCAAATTCATTGATGGAAATACCGATTAGTTCGCATTCCATTATACTTTCCCGTTTTACAGATGCTGCAAAATTCTTTTCTTTCATTCGTTTTACAACTGATTTTGATTTTACACTTGCGAGTTTTTTATCAGGATAAACCAAGGTTGTGGCTGTTATTAAGCCTGTTATGGTTTCTCCTGCTGCCAATGCAAAATGAAATATTGTTGAACGTGGAACTTTTGCTGAACATTCATTATGCAAACTGATAGCTTCAATTATTTCAGTATCAACACCCAAAGGAGTTAAAATTTCAATGGCTTTTTGTCCGTGAATAAAAGCATCTGCATTTGTAACTTCTACATCTACATCGTGCAGCAAACCAGCCAACCCCCATTTTTCTTCATCCTGATTTAATCTTCGTGCGATTGCTCTCATCACAGCTTCGGATGCAAGGCTGTGTTTGAGCATATTGTCCTGCTTAACGTATTGATTTAATACTTCTAATGCCTGATTTCTTGTCATGTTTTTTAAGTTGGAAGTCCGAAGAAAGGAGACCGAAGTTGGTTCACATTCTTTTACTTCCTGATTATATTGTTTATTACGGAACTTTTAAAAATTGCTTTTTCTTCGTTGAACTTCAATTTTAACCTCTTCCCGATGAATCGGGACTGCGGTTTTACAAATCTTGTTCGCCTCAAAAATCTAATTTTAGAACCCCTTTTATGTTGTTTATTAGTTATTTCCTATTGAATTATATTTTTGTAAAATTCAAAATACACTATTTATTCACTATGTTTTCGTTGGATTTTCCTTTTCTGTTTTCTTAACTTCCCAACTCCAACTGATTCTTTACCAACTCATAGTATGCTCCTCGCTTCTCTGTAAGTAGTTGATGGTTTCCTATTTCAATAATATTTCCTTTGTCGATAACAATAATTTGATCTGCATTTTTAACAGTACTAAGTCTGTGTGCTACAACAACTACTGTTTTCCCTTTAAAGAATTCGGAAAGATTCTGCATAATTACCTTTTCGTTATTTGCATCCAATGCATTCGTTGCTTCATCAAAAAAGATATATTCCGGATCTTTATAAACTGCCCTGGCAATCAGTAGTCTTTGTTTTTGTCCCTGACTAATTCCGCTTCCTTCCTGTCCGACTTTAGTATTATAACCTAATGGTAAGCTTTCTACAAATTCCTGAATATTAGCAATTTTAACTGCATTAAACAATCTGTCGCGATCTATTATTTCTTCGCCTGTCGCAATATTCTGAGCTATGCTTTCGGAGAAGATAAATCCATCCTGCATTACGGCTCCACAACGGGCACGCCAACTGTGGCTATTGAAATTATGCAGATTGATTTCCCCAACTTTAATATCTCCTTCATTTGGTTTATAAAATCCCAAAAGGAGCTTTACCAGCGTTGTTTTACCGCTTCCACTTGCTCCTACAATGGCTGTTATTTTACCTGCCGGAATACAAATATTGATATTAGTCAATACATTGGGTGAATTTGGTCCTTCGTATCGGAATGACATCTTATTGATTACGATATCTGTTTTTTCAGGGATAATAGAAACATGGGGTGTTGCCGATGTTTCTTCGTCTTGTTTCAAATGGATTTCACCTAAGCGTTCCAGACTTATTTTTGCATCCTGCCACGATTGAATAAAGCTGATTAATTGCTCAATCGGTGAACTAATCTGTCCGATAATATAAATTACTGCCATCATCATTCCTAAGGTCATTTGGCCATTTACAACAGCTCGGGCAGCTATAAACGTGATAAAAATATTGGTAGTCTGATTAAAGAAAAATGAACCAATTTTTTGATATTGACCTAAAGCAAGACTTTTCATGCTAATGTGAAATAAGCCTGCCTGAATACGTTCCCATTTCCAGCGTTTTTGCTTTTCGCAATTATTGAGTTTTATTTCCTGCATTCCGGTAATAAGTTGTATCAGATTGCTTTGGTTTTCCGATGCTTTGGCAAATCGTTTGAAATCCAGCTCGCGGCGTTTGCGTAAGAAAAGAAAAATCCAGGCAATATATAGTAAAGTTCCAACTATAAAAATGCCAAAAATACTTATATCGAAATAAGCAAGTACCGCTCCAAAAACTATAAGGTTTATCAATGAAAATAATGTGCTTAAAGATGAGCCTGTTAGAAATGATTCAATTCGGGTATGATCACCAATACGTTGAAGAATGTCTCCTATCATTTTTGTATCGAAATAACCAATCGGAAGTTTCATTAATTTGATGAGAAAATCGGATATCAGGCTTATATTAATTCGTGAACTAATATGTAATAATATCCAGCTTCGAATAAATTCAACGGAGATACGACTGACCAAAAGTACCAGTTGAGCAATAAGCACCAGTGTAATAAATCCAAGGTTATGGGAAGCAATTCCTTTGTCAACAATACTTTGCGTAAGGAAAGGGAAAATCAGTTGCAGCAAACTGCCCAGCAACATCCCTAAAACTAATTGTGTGATGTATTTACGATAAGGTTTCAGATAGCTGAATAAATACGATAACCGGGTTTTGTCTGTTTGCTCATCTGCAATATTGTAAAAATCGGGACTTGGCTCAAGGAGTAATGCTATTCCTTTTTCTTCTCCATCAATACGGGTACTTTGCCATTCTTTTATAAATTCTTCTTTGGTATAACGAACAGTGTCTAAACCGGGATCAGCTACATAAATAGTTTCTGAAGATTTACCAAAAAACGGTTTGTTTTTCTTTATTTTGTAAACTACTACAAAATGATTTTGTTTCCAATGAACGATGCAGGGTAGGGGAATTTCGTCGGTTAATTGCTCATAACCTATTGTTACTCCAATGGTCCTGAATCCTATGGATTCTGCAGCATCGCTAATGCCCAGCAATGAAACACCAGCTCTTGATAAGAAGCAACGTTCGCGAAGATTTTCTAATGAGTAGTTTTTACCATAATATCTGGCAATCATCCGCAGGCACGAAGGTCCGCAATCCATAGCATCCAATTGTTTGTAATACGGAAATCCCATAGTATCGTAGTTGAAAACATCAAAAGTATTAAATTTTGATTAATTAAAGAAATTTATTTTTATTGTTCCCTTAAATCCGGAAATAAAAAATTTATTGCCCGCGAATTACACGAATTACGCCAATTTTATAAAATAATTAAATGACAGCAAAAATCCATAACTATCATTTATTAAAGCACTAATAAAAATCCTTGTGGGTTTAAGGTTAAGGTCAAAATTAGAGTAAACATTAATAACATTTCTATTTTAATGTTTACTGTGTTTAAAAAAAAGAAAATAATTAAATATGTCAAGTATTTTGCACATAAAACTTGACATATTCTAAAATTTATTTATCTTTGCACCATGAAATTATCAGAGCAAATACGAACAATAATAAAAACATTACCAGAGGATATTACCTTCGGTTATGCTGAGTTGTGTATAGCCAAAGAAGATTATCAATCAGCTGCAAAAGTTCTGGAAAGGCTGCTAAAAAAAGAAGTAATAAAAAAGATATCCAAAGGTGTATTTTACAAACCGAAACAAACTGTTTTTGGTGAATTAAAACCAGGTTATAATGAACAATTAAAACCTTTTTTATTCCGGAATGGCAAAAGGATTGCTTATGTAACAGGTACTTCTCTTTACAATGAATTGGGTTTAACTACCCAAATGGCATTCCGTATTAAAATAGCCAGTAGAAGCAATCGTATTTCAATAAACAGAGGTGCACTAAAAGCAACAGCAGTTAAAAGCTATGCTGAAGTTACAGAAAACAATTATCAACTACTTGGATTTCTAGATGCTATAAAAGACATAAAAACAATTCCTGATGCAAAAGTAAAAAAATCAGTGAAAATACTAAATGGGAAAATCAAGATATTAAATGAAAAGCAAATCAAAGAAATGCTTAAGTATGCTTTACTTTACCCTCCTCGTGTAAGAGCATTATTGGGGGCTATTTTAGAAAACTTCGACAGCTCAATTAATATCAAAACATTAAAAGAAAGCCTTAATCCATTAACTAAGTTTGCATTAGGCCTAAAAAAGATAGATTTACCCACCATTACCAATTGGAATATTATATGAAATTACATTTAAATAAACAACTGTTTAAAGATGCAATAATGGTAACTGCAGAACAGTTGAACATACCTCCCATTTATATTGAAAAAGACTATTGGATAACTTATGTCTTATTTACGATTTTCAACAATGAAATTGGAAAAGAAACCATATTCAAAGGGGGTACAGCTCTTTCTAAATGCTACAGTCTGATAAATAGGTTTTCTGAAGATATTGATTTACTAGTAATTAGAAGAGAAGGTGAAACAGATGCAAAACTTAAAAATAAAATCAGAACAATTGGCAAAGTTGTTGAAGCTTATTTGCCCGAAATAAAAATTCCTGGTCTTACTCAAAAAATGGGAATGAATCGTAAAACTGCACATTCTTATAACAAAGAGTTTCAGGGTGATTTTGGACAAATAAGAGATGCTATTATAGTAGAAGCTACCTGGTTGGGTTATTATGAACCATATACAACTCGCATACTCAGTTCGTTTGTGGGAGAAATGATGCTTAAAAATGGACAAATAACTTTAGCCAAAGAAAATGGAATGTTGCCATTTGAAGTTAGGGTTTTAGAACCAATCAGAACTATTTGTGAAAAAATAATGAGCCTGGTTAGGTTTTCTTATAGTGAAAATCCAATATTCGATTTAAAACAGAAAATCAGACATACTTACGATTTACACCAACTCTTGCAACAAAAAGATTTTTTTGATTTTTTTAACTCACTTGCTTTTGATGAAATGCTGTTAAAAGTAGCTAATGACGATGTTGCAAGTTTCAGAAATAATAACCTATGGTTAAATTTTCATCCCAAAAATGCATTGGTATTTAGCGATATAGACAACATTTGGAATGAATTAAAACCAACTTACAGTGGAGATTTTAAAGAATTGGTTTTTGGAAGTTTTCCAAATGAAAGTGAGATTCTTAAAACATTAACCTTAATTAAAGAACGTTTATCAACGATTGTCTGGACAATAAAAATTGAAGTATAGTTCATCACTACTTCCTGAATCTTAAATTATTCCGATTATTTTCTGAATAATTACTCAAGCTTATAATTTTCTATATTAGCTTTAACTTCTGATTTTGAATTAGTTTTTTTTATAAATTTTGCTTTTATTATACTTTTGATAATCAATTTACACAATTGAAATTTTTAAAAGTATATCCTAAAATCCGCACGCTTTATTATATTCGCCACTAATTGCAC
>CAIZXK010000087.1 GCA_903936865.1 uncultured Bacteroidales bacterium
AACAGAAAAACTTGCTAAAATTACAACATTATATTGTATTTTGCAAGTTTTTCTTTAAATTCGGTTATGATGTTTTTAACTACATATTCTCAGCATCCTGACGGAGTTGTTGAACGTAAATAGCTTTCAAACGTTGTTCCCTATCAACAATAGAAGGTTTTGTGAATTTTTGTCTGAGACGTAACTCCTTTACAACACCGGTTTTTTCAAATTTTCTTTTCAGTTTTTTTAAAGCGCGGTCAATGTTTTCGCCTTCTTTAATTGGAACGATAATCATAATGAATACCTCTTTCTTTTTTAATTATTAGTAAATTTTTTTAATTGGACGGCAAAAATACAAATAAGTTTTTATATGTCAAAACTTTATTGAAATTTTATTTGGGTGCTTTGTTAATTAATTGTATTGCTAAAATACCAAATAATAATATTGGTATCCACACAGCCAATGAAGCCGGTAGATTTCCGAAAGTTGCAAATACAGTTGAAATCTTCATAAATAAAATAAATGCAAAAGTGATTGCTAAGCCAAATGCCAGATTTAATCCTATTCCACCCCTTACTTTTCGGGAAGATAAAGAAACTCCAATTAATGTAAGAACAATAGTTGCAAATGGAAATGAAATCCTTTGATATTTTTCAACCTCATAAAATTTTACCCTATCAGACCCTCTTAGCTTCTCTTGTGTAATAAAATTTCTTAATTCATTATAATCCATCGTTTCAACAGGTTTCAATTCTTTTGAAAAATCAGATGGATGTACATTCATTATTGTATCCATTTTATCACCTCTAATTATCGTTTCATTCATTCCATTAATGTTTCTGATTAAATAGTTTGACAATAGCCATTTGCCACTTAAACTATCCCAACTGATCTGATCTGATGTTAGTTTATAATACAAGCCTGTTTCATTTACCTTTTCTATTGAAAATCGATAACCTGTATTATTTGAAACATCAAACCCCTCAAGATAAAGAAAAGTACCTTTTTCTACCTGAAGATGAATATTAAACTGATTAACTTTTTTGGTGTCTTTTATATATTTTTTTTCAAATGCCAACCTGTGCACATTTACATTAGGAATAAGGAAATTAGCTAAATAAAAATTCATAATTCCAATTACTATTGCTGATAATATGTATGGCAATAAAAAACGTTTAAAACTTATTCCTGAATTTAATATTGCTATAACTTCTGTATTAGTAGCCATTTTGGAAGTAAAGAATATTACTGCCACAAAAGTAAATAAAGGGCTGAAAAGATTAATAAAATAAGGAACAAAATTTAAATAATAATTAAAAACAATCTCATTAAATGGAGCTTGCTTTTCAAAAAAATCATCAATTTTTTCGGAAACATCAAAAATTATTACAACAATAATTATTAATGCTATTGCATAGAAAAAAGTTCCTAAAAACTTTCTGATAATATATAAATCAAGTTTTTTAAGCATCTTTATTATTTTATAAACGACTGGCTAATTTTTTAACCATTACATTTTTCCACTCAGTAAAACTTCCATCAAGAATTCTTTTTCTAGCTTCGCCAACTAACCACAAATAAAAATTTAAATTATGAATACTTGCAATCATTGCAGCCAACATTTCCTGAGCCTGAAACAAATGGCGCAGATAAGCTCTGGAGTATTGACTATCAACATAACTCATTCCATTTGAATCAACAGCTGAAAAATCATTTTTCCACTTTTCATTTTTAATATTAATAATACCTTCGCTAGTAAATAACATACCATTTCGGGCATTACGAGTTGGCATTACGCAATCCATCATATCAATACCTAACGCAATACTTTCCAAAATATTGGCTGGCGTTCCAACTCCCATTAAATATCGTGGCTTTTCTTTTGGTAAAATTCCACACACAAGTTCAGTTAATTCATACATAATTTCAACCGGCTCTCCTACTGATAATCCACCAATAGCATTTCCTTCCCGATTATGAGAAGCTATTTCTTCTGCAGAATTTATTCGCAAATCCCGATAAACACTTCCTTGAACAATTGGAAATAATGTTTGGGAATATCCATACTTAGGAGTTGTATTGTCAAATTGCTGAATACATCTTTTTAACCAGCGATGGGTTAATTCCATTGATTTGCTGGCATAATCGTATTCACAGGGATACGGTGTACATTCATCAAATGCCATAATAATATCTGCACCTATTACACGTTGAATATCCATTACTTTTTCTGGTGTAAAAGTATGTCGTGAACCATCTATATGCGATTGAAAGATAACTCCTTCTTCTTTCATTTTGCGAGTTCCCGACAATGAATAAACCTGATAACCACCACTATCTGTTAAAATGGGTTTATCCCAGCCATTAAACTTATGCAAGCCACCTGCTTTTTCCATAGTTTCCAAACCAGGTCGCAAATATAAATGATATGTATTTCCTAATATAATTTGTGCTTGTATATCTTCCTTTAAATCTCTCTGATGCACAGCTTTAACAGAACCAACAGTTCCAACAGGCATGAAAATGGGTGTTTGTATAATTCCATGCTCGGTAATAATCTCTCCCGCTCTTGCATTTGAGTTTTTATCCAGTCCTTTTATTGTAAAATCCATCTTTTTGTCAGTAAAAACCAATCAATTTATTATATCAATCTGATTAGTTTGTTTTTATGTTTTTGAAAATATGTTTAAAAAATTTTTCCAAAGATAAGGCATATTCACATATAATAAATATTTTTGCATAAGCAATATTTACAAAAATGACTTTTGACTTACTAACTGATAATACGATCTTTAATACTTTATTATTTATTTTCTATGGTTCTGTATTGATCCAATTAATATATTATTGGGGAATATTTAGTCGTTTGGCATTTTTTAAGAACAAAAATCAACCCAGACAACCACAAGCAGTATCGATTGTTATTTGTGCTAAAAATGAATACTTTAACCTTAAAGAAAATCTTCCTTTAATTCTTGAACAAAACTATTATAACTTTGAAGTAGTGGTTGTTAACGATGTTTCAGATGATGAAACCTATTTCTTACTGAAAATTTTGCAGGAAAAATATTCAAATCTGAAAATTGTAAATTTTGTTGATAACGTAAATTTTTTTAAAGGCAAAAAATTTCCACTATCAATAGGTATTAAATGTGCTAAGAACGATTTAATTCTATTAACAGATGCTGATTGTCAACCGGATAGTCCTGAATGGCTATCTAAAATGCAGGAAAATTTCCATAGTGGAGTAGAAATTGTATTGGGTTATGGAAAATACAAGTCTGAAAAAGGATTACTTAATAAAATGATACGATTCGATACGCTTCACATTGCTCTACAATACCTTTCAATGGCTGTTTCCGGAAATCCGTATATGGGAGTGGGACGTAATCTGGCTTATCGTAAAAGTTTGTTTTACAGACAAAACGGATTTATAAGTCATTATAAAATAAAATCAGGTGATGACGACTTATTTATAAATGCTGCAGCTACAAAGAAAAATACCAGAATAATGATTTCGCATCAGAGTCATACGGTTTCTGAAGCTAAAAAAACTCTTACCAATTGGATTATTCAAAAAAGAAGACATTTAACTTCAGGGAAATATTACAAATCATCAACAAAATTCATTTTAGGCTTATATTCCTTTTCTCAAATTGTTTTTTTTGCTACTTTTGCTACATTGGTTTCTTTAGATTATACTTTAATAATAGTTTTTGCGTTATTTACTTTAAGATTAATCAGTCAACTGATTATTTTTAAAAGAACTATGATTAAACTTAATGAAAGAAATTTTTTAATCGGGATACCATTTTTTGAATTATTTTTTATCTTATTTAATCCAATTTTAGTTTTATATAATACTGTATCAAAGCCTGATAAATGGAAATAAACACCAAGCTCACCGATAAAGCATTACGCGATTACGATTTAGTTCGTCTTGCCCTGGAAAAAGGCGATCAGAAAGCGTATGCAGATTTGATGAATAATTATCGTGATTCGCTTTACTACATGTTACTTAAAATGACTAATGATGCTACTGATGCAGACGATTTAACCATTGAAGCTTTCGGAAAGGCATTTAAAAATTTAAGTCAATATACTCCCGATTTTGCTTTTAGTACCTGGCTTTTTAAAATTGCAACCAACAACTGTATTGACTTTATAAGAAGAAAAAAGAAAATGACCTTTTCGATGAATAAAGGGTATGATAATAGTGATGAAACTTCGGAAATGGCTCAGAATATACCATTTGAAGGATTGGATCCTGAAGAAAAATTTATTGAGAGTCAGAAAATAAAACTGATGCGACAGGTAGTTGAAAGGCTTAAACCTCATTATCGTACCTTAATTGAATTGCGTTATTTCAATGAATTTTCATACGAAGAAATCTCTGTAGAACTTGATCTTCCTTTGGGTACAGTTAAAGCACAGCTTTTCAGGGCCAGAGAGTTTCTATATAATATCTTAAAAAATTCGGGAGATAAGATTTAAAAAGTACTTCGACTTCGCTCAGTATAAATACTTAAGCAAACTTATTAATGTATTTAATTACAAAATCAATGCTTAATCTGCCGTTATTGGCTGTATTCATTTGAAATCTCGTTCTTGCATTTAAATAAAACCTTTTTTATAAATGCTCCTTTATGGCTTCCAAAACCTGATTGGGTTTAATTGCATAATTCGTAAATAATAGCTAATCCCATTCACTTTTTTGTCTAATGGGCTTTTTTGTGAAGGAGATTTAGGCTATACGACTGAATGTTAACCATTGCTATTTTAAAATTTAAAATCTATTATACTATTGATTGAATCTTGTATTTTTTCTTCTTTTCTCCTTATATCTTGACAATTTATTTTTTTTGATCTTTCCTTTGTTCCTTTCAATAACAAGTCATCATCTTGAATATTAGAAATATCTTCTTCAATTCTAAACATAATCCAATTTTCATTTGAAGTAATATAGTTCATAAATAATTTTCCATTTTTACTAAAACTAATAATAGATTTTTTAATTACCATTGAATCATAAACTTTATTAGTATCATATTGAAATAACGTATCTTTATTTATCTTATATTTGAACCAAGGTGTCACAATCCCTAAGTTTGATGAATATCTATAGCTGTCATTTTTCACTATAAATTCTATGTAATCCCCCCTTTTAGAGCAAGAATACCAATTACCTTCTAAAGATGTAATTTGCTTGATATTATTGCAACTAATTACAACTAAAAATAATATTAAAAAAAGTAGTGTTCTCATTTTATTAATATTGGCTAACGTTCTTGCTTCTTTTCGGTGGCGATTTTAATCACTGCCGTTTTCATGAAGCACAACCTTTTAAATTATTACTTCTTTGTCTCACGAGCCACTGTTCCGCCACTGAAAGTAGCAGCCTGTTACCACTAGTTTTTATTCATTGTCAACTAATTCTATGTCTGTCAAAACAGCAGCGAGTCCACTCCTGTCGCAAAGTCTTGCTGTTAGAGCTCGTTTTTATTCATTTAATATATCTTCGTTATTTAATTCTTCGTCAACTATTTTAATTTCATAATATTTCCCTAATTCAATTCTCTGTGTCACAATATTATCAATCAGTTCTTTTTTTTCAAATCCCAACTTATCAAATTCCATTTTAAACCAATTCTGAGCAAGATAATTCTTGTAGTTTTTATAGGCTAATTTTATTTCAGTTATACTTTGTCTTAACTTGTCATTTGATTTTAAATCTGTTTGCAAATAAAAAAATCCGTCAGAAACATATCTTTCAAGTCCATTTTTATCTTTAACTAATTTTTGTTCAGGCATCATTTCATTATTATTTTCATTCATCAAGTATACAAGTGAGCTCTTATTCAAATTTTCAATTAAAATAGGATGATGTTCAAATAGTACGGAATCATTTTTTGTTACCATAACACTAATACATCTGTTAAAACAATCCCACATTGGTGGTCCAATTGAGTCATATAATTTCTCTTGATATTTAAAGTATCTTACTAATGCAGTATCAAAAAACTTTGATTCTGGATAATTATACATGAAGTGAGAGTAATCATAATGATTTGTTGATACTTTTACCGAATCCCAAACTTCAATATCTGTAAAAGAAGATTTTTCTCCATCTTTTTGATTACAACCTATAACCAACATTATACATAAAAGTAATATTCCAATTTTAATATTTTTCATTCTGTTCGTATGTTCTGTTAATGAGCTATAACTTTTTTCCTTCTTCACCTTTGTGGTGTACAATTCTCTGTTTTTAAACAGACTGCTATACCTTTTGGTAATTTCTCAACAAATATACAAAATTATTTATTTCCCTCAATTTATTCCTGCTTCTCCATTCCGAAGCTGAATTCCCTTTCTTCGTTGCCGGATAGCAGTTCTATGTTGGTTTGCTGGTATTCCTTGTAGCCGAAAGCTATTATTCTGATGGTGTAAGTGGCTGGTATTACGGTGTCAATATAAAACTCGCCGTTTTCGTCGGTGGTGGTTTTGAAGTCGGTGCCTGCTATTTCGATAATGGCATCTTCTATTGCTTCGTGTGTTTCGGCATCGGTAATAGTGCCTTGCAATACAGCAGTTTCAACCTCTTTATCGGCTACTTTGACCGTTTTCTTTTTGGGTGAGCGATCGAGGATATAATCGCGGAGCTTGTCGGGCTCGTTTTCAAAGATCAGCTTGCCTGCTTTGGCAATGCTGCCAACCATAAGCCATAGTTCGTCATAAGCTTTTATGCGGAGTCCGGTGGCTGCATAACGGTCTTTTTTGGCTTCTTCCTGAGCTACGTTAGCTTCATCTATATCAATGGCTTGCTGTACAATTTCGTTTAGTAAAATCAGAGGCATACCCTTGTCGGTAAGCTGGGTTTTGTATTTTCCAAGTGTTTTGGCAAAGCCTTTGCTGAACATCATAAGTTTTAACTGCGATTTTTTTACGG
>CAIZXK010000088.1 GCA_903936865.1 uncultured Bacteroidales bacterium
CTTCTGCTATTTCCGGTGTAGAACCTGATGTAACTTTATGAATTGTAGTAACTGTATGTTCTTTGTCACCAGGATTTATTCTTTCGGGAGAATATCCTGCAAAGAAATCGAGATTTAGTTTCATTCCTGAAGTTTTTTCGATAACAGGTAAGCAATCATCTTCTGTACAACCTGGATAAACTGTTTATTCATAAATAGCTATATCTCCTTTGCTTATAACTTTTCCGATAGTTTCACTCGCTTTTATCAAGGGTGTTAAGTCGGGACGGTTGTTTTTATCAACAGGAGTTGGAACAGTAACGATATAAATGTTGCAATCCCGAATATCGTCCAGATTACTTGAAAGCATCATTCCTGTTTCTTTTGGTGCTTCTTTGGTTAAAACAGATTGCAGATTTTCATCATCAACTTCAAGTGTATGATCATGCCCTTGATTTAATCCATCAATTCTTTTTTTATTTATATCAAATCCAATAACAGGATAGTGTTTTGCAAATTCAACAGCTAAAGGCAATCCAACGTAGCCTAAGCCTATCATACAAATTTTGTGAGATTTCATGTTGTAAATTTTTATTATTGAATAACTATATTAGTAATTTTTGTCAAAGTTAAAATTTTTATTTAGAATTAGTAATATTTTCTTGAATTATTTTTCTTCTTCTATGATAGTTTCAACTGCTTCATTAGGAATATTTACCAAAATCGATTGACCTACCTGATCTATCCTTATAATTAAATTCTTTTTCCCTCTGAATGTTACCATCTCAGCTTCAATTCCTGTAAAAACTCCTGAAATAACTCTTATCTTACATCCAGGGTGTAATTTTTCGGAAGTTAAAATTACCGGAAGTTTTGATTCAACTATAATTTTCATTGCATCAATTTGTTTTTCAGGTATTGGTGCTGCTTTACCAGAGAACGTTACATATCGGACAATTCCTTCAACCTCCAATACTTTGTAATATTCTCTTTCGCTTACTTTTACAAAGATATAGGAGCTTATTAAGGGTTCTTCCACATATTTTTTCCTGTCTTTCCACTTTCTAAGTTTTCTATATAATGGTAAAAACACTTCAATTTCGGATTCTTGCAAACGAGCTAAAACCTTTTTTTCTGATCTTGGAAAAGTATATAATGCATACCAATTATAGTCCATCATTTTAATTTGAAATTCTTACTTTTTTATTTTTCATTAATTTACAATTATCTTCTTTTTAGCTATTAAAATGTTTAATATTGATATTAATTCATTTATAATAATATTTATTGGATTTTTTTACTAATTGCAAATATAATATAAACTAGATTAAATAACAAAAAAAAATCTATTTATAGAAACACTGTTTAACTTATTTCCGTCCGAAATCAGCTGGTATTTCACCCCAAATTTCAGTTTCCCATTTTAACAATGTATTTGGCCAACTATTATTATTTAGCCAATATTCGGCTCTTTGAATAAGCTCAAAAAGTTCTTGGTTTTGAGGTGTTTGTTCAAGTTTTGTTCTGGCTTTTTTTGCTTTAATCCACGAAAGTGCAGTAATGGAATCTGTATAAATCGGTAAATTTGAATTATGCTTTTTCAACATGGCCAATCCATGAACTATTGCCAGAAATTCACCTATGTTATTAGTTCCATGTTTGTAAGGACCATTATGAAAAAGTTGTTTTTTACTTTCGGTATCCACACCTCTGTATTCCATCAATCCCGGATTCCCTGCACAGGCAGCATCTACAGAAATACTTGGTATTATAGGTTTGCCAACCGAAATAAGTGAATTTATTGTAGATTTAGGTTTTCCCATAAACAAATGAGGTTTGGAAATATAAGCTTTTTCAGCTTCTTTGATATCTTCAAATGATTTGTACAATGCACCAACAAAGCCTTTTATCTGTTTCTCACATTCAGCCCAACTGCTATAAATACCAGGTTTTTGCCCTTTCCAAACTACATAATATTTTTGTTTAGCCATTAATTTCCTTACCTTATTTTTCTTTAAAATAGTTGTCCAATAGTAATTGTGCAGCTACATAAGAACTTATTCTGTCTTCCAGAATATCTTGTTGATATTTAGTAATCAGTTGCTTGATAGATTCGTCAGCATAAAACCTATCTTTAAGACTTTCGTTTACTGTTTCCAGCATTATTTTAGTAGCCTGATGCTGACGTTTAGCTATAAAATAGGTGTTGTTTTTAGTAAAGTCGCAATAATCAGTTATTATTTTCCAAACATTATCGATTCCATCATGTGTATAAGCCGAGCACATTGTTACTTCTGGTATCCAACCTGAATCTGTTGGTGGAAACAAGTGTAATGCATTCTTATATTGAGACATAGCCACAGTAGCCATTTTTTTATTTTCTCCATCGGCTTTATTAATGGCTATTGCATCAGCCATTTCCATAATGCCTCGCTTGATTCCCTGCAATTCATCACCTGCATTTGCAAGCATCAATAAAAGGAAAAAGTCAACCATCCCATGAACAGCGGTTTCGGATTGTCCAACACCAACAGTTTCAACAAATATAACATCAAAACCGGCAGCTTCACATAAAATTATAGTTTCTCTGGTTTTGCGAGCAACACCTCCCAGCGAACCTGCCGAAGGAGAAGGGCGTATATAAGCGTTTTCGTCTGTTGCCAGTGCTTCCATTCGGGTTTTGTCACCCAGTATACTCCCTTTTGATCGTTCACTGCTGGGATCTATAGCTAAAACAGCTAATTTATGATTATTGGCAGTTAAATGTTTGCCTAATGCTTCAATAAAAGTGCTTTTGCCTACACCTGGTACACCTGTTATGCCAATTCGGATTGAATTCCCAGTCATAGGTAAACATTGTGCAATGATTTGCTGAGCAAGATGTTGATGTTCGCTTAGTGAACTTTCAATAAGCGTGATTGCTTTGCTCAAAATAGTGCGGTTACTATTTAAAATACCATCAACATATTCATTTACAGTCAGTATATTTTTCTTGCCAGTTTTTATAGCTTTGCTCAGATGGGGATTTATAACCGAAGGTTGGTCAATTCCTTCCTGAACTTTAAGTGCTGATTTGAAATCATTTTTTATTTCATCCATAATCAATAACTTATTAATTAATAGTGAAAAATTATTGTTTTTTTAAGTTTATTGCTTGCAGTTGCAATTGTTTGTCTTCATCTGTAACTGCAATCATTTCAATATTATGAGGTATCGGACAGGTATTTTCATTTACATGAACAAATGTAATAAATCCTTCAACCAATTTTTCAGTAGAATCACCAATCATCTTTACACATATATTTGCAACAATGCTGGTTCGCCCACAATAAACAATTTTACTTGTATAAAATATGGTTTGCCCCATTTTAGCACTTTTAGAAAAATGCATTCCATGGATTTTCAGACAAATAATGTTTTTTGGATTTATTATGGCTGAAGCCGCAACAAACCCTGATTCTACAAACCATTCAGCACTTCTACCGGCATATAAGGTTCCATGATGGTTTAAATCTTCACTTTTAATGAGCCTGTAAGTTGTAAATGATTGTATTTCTTTTTTTTGTGTCATTGAGTGTTTTTCTGCAAATTTACATTTATTTATTTTAAAGATAAAAAATTATAATGGGATTCTTATCTTCAAATTAATGAATTTTCAGATAAATTATAAGGAATATAACATTTTAATTTGAAAAGTATATTTCAATAATATGTTCCAATCTAACATTCCCAAAATCCACTTCAACTTTAATAAAACCCATTTCGTCGCATTTTTCTTTTATTTTTTTTTAAAGCTACGTTACTTTGCAAAATAAATAATAATGAAAAAAATGAAAAAGTTTATAGCAATTCTAATTTTATTATTCACTCATCAAATAATAGTGAATGCTGCATCGGCACTGAAAGGAACTATCCGGGGTGTTGTAATTGACCGTATTACAAAGAATACATTGCCAGGAGCAAATATTATTTTATTAAATACCAATCCGATAATTGGAACATCAAGTAATGTTGATGGTAAATTCCGATTCGAAAATATTGCAGTAGGTAGCGTTAGCCTAAAATTTACATTTATGGGTTATAAGGATGTTTATTTAAACAATTTAACCTTAAATACAGGTAAAGAACTGGTATTGGAAATCGAAATGGATGAAAATGTGATTACTCAGAAAGCAGTTGAAATAAAGGCAAGTGTTGATAAGTCAAACGCATTGAATAAAATGGCATCAGTAAGTGCCCGTAGTTTTACTGTAGAAGAAACAGGACGCTATGCAGGTTCGCGAAATGATGTGGCTCGAATGGCATCTAATTATGCTGGTATTGTTGGTAGTAATGATGCCCGAAACGATATCATCATTAGAGGTAATTCGCCTTCTGGTTTGCTTTGGAGATTAGAAGGTATTGATATTCCGAATCCTAACCATTGGGGAGCTTCCACTGCAACTGGTGGCCCGGTGTGTATGTTGAATAATAATCTATTATCCAATTCTGATTTTCTTACGGGTGCTTTTCCTTCAGAATATGGAAATGCAGTTTCAGGTGTGTTTGATTTGAAAATGCGAAACGGGAATAATGAAAAGCATGAATTTCTTGGGCAAGTTGGGTTTAATGGTTTTGAAATAGGAGCAGAAGGACCTATTAATAAAAAAGATGGCTCTTCTTATCTTATTAATGGCAGATATTCAACTTTGGAAGTTATGGAAAAGATGGGTGCAGATTTTGGAACAGGTGCTGGAATTCCTAAATACAAAGATTTTTCTATGAAACTTAATTTCCCGAAAACCAAGTTGGGTAGCTTTTCCATATTTGCTTTAGGTGGTAATAGTGATATTGAAATCTGGGATTCACGCAAGGATACAACCAAAGAAAAAGTAGATTTCTATGGTGGCGAAGGTTTCGACCTTACCAATAGTGCAGAAATGATTGTTGGTGGAATTTCAAATACTTATTTTTGGGGAAGCAATACTTTTACAAAACTAACATTATCGGCTGCCCGTCATGGTTTTAGAACCATAGTTGATTCAATAGCTCCCGATAATCAGGCTAAAATTGCCAACTACCGAAACGATTTTACTGAAGATTATTTAACAGCTTCTTTTCTTTTAAATCATAAAATAAACAGTCGTAGCTATTTAAAAACAGGTTTCTTTTTAAAGGGTTTAGGTTTTAATCTGAATGAAAGAATTTACTTTAAAGAAGATAATGGTTTACGAACAGTCACTGATTTTAATGGGAATACATGGTCGTTTCAGCCTTATATTCAATATCAATATAAATTTACAGATGATTTAACGTTAAATACCGGCTTGCATGCCATGTATTTCGGATTAAACAGAGATTATACTATTGAACCAAGAGCTGGTTTGAAATGGAGTTTTGCCGGTAATCAATCGTTGAGTCTGGGTTATGGAATGCATAGTCAGCTAAATTCTATCAGCATTTATTTCCGCCAAACCCGTTTGCCTGATGGAAGTTTTAAAAGACTGAATGAAGATCTTGATATGTTGAAAAGCCAGCATATTGTAATAGGCTACGACAGAAATATTACTGAATTTGTGCGTATTAAGTCGGAAGTTTATTATCAGTATCTTAAAAATGCTGCAGTTAATGGAAATACAGCCAATTATTATTCCATCTTAAATCAGGGAGCTAATTTTGGATATGCAACACCTGATACATTGAAAGTTAGTGGAACCGGACATAATTATGGAATAGAACTTACGTTGGAACATTTTCTGAACAAAGGTTTATATTATCTAGTTACAGCTTCCTTATTCGAATCGAAATACAAAGGTAGTGATAATGTGGAACGCAATACGGCTTTCAATGGCAATTATGTAGTTAATGCTTTGATAGGAAAAGAATTTACTTTTGGTAAAAATAAAGAAAATGCCAAAGCAAAAACTTCGATTGGTTTTGATATAAAAACAACTTTTGCAGGAGGACAACGATATACGCCAAGTACCATTTCATATGATGGAACAACTAACAGATATGTGCAGAATTATGATGAAAATAAGGCTTATTCATTGCAATACAAAGATTATTCCCGCACCGATTTAAAGCTAACTTATCGCAGAAACGGGAAAAAAATAACTCAGGAATTTGCCATTGATATTCAGAATTTGTTTAATCAGGAAAATGTATATGCCGAAAAATTCAATCAGAAGACTGGTGAAAAAACGTTTACAAATCAAATAGGTATTATGGTAATTCCACAATACAGAATTATATTTTAAAGAAATTGAAACTAAAATCTGCCAGATTTAATACAAGATAATTAGCGATAAAAGCAAAATTAAATCCGGCAGATTTATTAAAAAAGAATTTTATGAAGAAATTAGAAATAAAAAACACTGGTTTTCAGGATAAATGGGTTATTGTTGTTGGCATTTTGTTGATGGGAATTGTATTTCCATTGTTAAACGGAATGTTTTTTAATACAAAGATGAACATTGTACTTTTAAACATTATTTTTTCAACATTTAGTACCGCATCTATGTGGTTGGGATGCCGGTTTATCATTTTTAAAATATGGAAATATTTTCCATGGGACAAAAATCCGGTAAAACATTTGGTTTTTGAAATTGCTGCAATTGCTGCTTACACGCTTTTGATTGTAAAATTTGTATTTATTGTTGCTTCCTTGTTTTTGTCGTTGGAGATAGGCAAAGAATATAATTTTTGGTCAATATATTTAAGTTCAGTGATTATATCGTTGATAATTTCATTTGTACACGAAGCTGCTTTCTTTTATATACTTTGGATAAAAACAATCAAACATGCCGAAGAATTGGAAAAAGAAGGGTTGCTTTCTCAATACGAAACGTTAAAAAATCAGGTAAATCCTCATTTTTTGTTTAATAGTTTCAATACATTGATTACTCTTATTGAAGAAGATAAAAATGCAGCATCGGATTATGTTCAGAAGCTTTCTGATTTCTTTCGTATTATACTTCAACTTCGCGATAAAACCATTATTCCTGTAAAAGAAGAATTGGAACTGATTAAAACTTACACTTTTATTCAGCAAAAAAGGTATGGAAACAACCTGGTTCTTAAAAATATGATTCCATTTGAAGCTCTCGAAAAAGGTGTGGCTCCGCTTACATTGCAAATGCTGGTTGAAAACGCCATTAAGCATAATGTTATTTCAACTGAAAATCCTTTAAATATTGAGATTTCACTTACCGAAAACAATTATCTGCTGGTCAAAAATAATCTGCAAAAACGTCAGGAACACGAACCGTCCTCCGGATTGGGATTGCAGAATATCAGTAATCGTTATAAATTTCTTACCGACAGGGAAACTAAAATTATTGTAAGTTCACATTATTATTCAGTTGCTATTCCGCTGCTTGAAATGGCTTAAATATTGATATTCGTAATTTTCTATAACCATTGTTGTCTGGCATTTAAAAAACAATGAGTTACAATAATAATTAACTCAATTAAATTATACTATTTAAGTAAATAAGCATTTCGTTTAATTATATCTTTTGCCATCGATTTAAGCACATTTCCACTTTGCATAATCATATCGCCGTTTGTTGGAAATGGAATAAAACCGGATTGTAATTTTTGTGTCGATTGTGCTGAAAGTGCGTTTAAATCACCCATAGTGGTAGCATAATTGTTCTTAAAAAACCAATCGGCTCTAATTGGATCTGTTTTGATAATCTGTTTGGTTTCGTTGTTGAAAAAATCAAGCGTTCCTGATATTACACATGCTTTATATTGTTGAACTTCGGTTACTTTACAGCTGATTGTCTTGAATTTGGGAACCTTAATATCGTTTCCCAATGAGTCCTTTTTCACATTTCCATTGGCATCCAGTAAATATTTCCAGCCATCCTGAACTTCTTTTTTATCAACGTAATGATTCTGGTTTAAGCTTTCAGGCGAAATATCTATCATTTTAATATTAACCCTTATATAATAATCGTAATAGAAATTATCTACAGCTCTGGTATGAAAAATGGTCCATTTCTGATTAAGGTCAGAGACACTGGTTTTGGCAAGTTCGGATTCAAAAGACATTGGCAGAATTGATTGTGAATTATTTTCTACCTTGAACAATACATAAGTATTACCAATATTATAGGCTTTTACACTTAAATCGTCCACATCCTTATAGTTTGCGAACATATTTTTTAGTTTTTGCAGTTCATCATAAGCGATTCTTGCATCAAACTTTTCGTTTTTTTCCAAAAGTTTTTTTGCATGTACATAAAAATATTCAGCTGCTTTTTTCTTGGCTTCAACAATTTCGTTGTTATAATTGATGTATTGATATCCAATATGATTTAAGATTGGTTGTTGCAATTTTGCAACATTCTCCTGGCGTTTTTGCAATAAAGCATAAGTACTGAAAATTGCATCCCATATATCAGGCTGTCCACTTAAACGCAATTGTTCAATTTTTTGATTATCCCTTTGGTTTGCTAGCTTATACGATTGTGCAAGCACATTTAATTCTTCCGGATCATTGGGGTCTTTAAGCAATGCTTTTACTGATTTATCAATGGCATTATCGTATTGTCCCTTTTGTAGATATTTTAAGGATGATTTGCTGCAGCCAAGCAATAAGAAACTTAATATCAGCAGATAAATTGTATTTTTCATATTACGTTTTTTAATCATTAAACTAAAAACAGGCAAATAGTTGCTGTTATGAATTTCGATTCAATAAATCAAATATCGAACCAAAGATAAGATAAAAATAAATATTATTTGTGTATTTCAAATGAAATTGATCTATTAACCCATTTTGAGGTTTAAGATTTTACAGTTATTTATTAGTTGACAGTATATTATTTCTGAGAGTTGTTTTGGGTATTATAGCCTTTTGCTAATATCTGGAGATAAATTTTCCTTATTCTTCTTAAAATCTGCAGGATTGTTATTAGTGTTTTATTATTA
>CAIZXK010000089.1 GCA_903936865.1 uncultured Bacteroidales bacterium
AGCAATTGGTTTCTTCAGATTATATTGCTTTATCAAAAACAATGATTTCTTATATCACAACAGATTCAGAATCAATTTCAGATACAATAATTTACACAAACAAATCATCAACAGTCAATAATAACTGGACAGTTTCAGTTAAAAAAATTGATTTAAAAGATAATTCGTTGATTTATAAAACCAATAATAAACCTCCAATAGAAAATGTTTTTGATGCAAAAAACTTAAATTACAAACACTTATCTCTTTTAGCTAAAAATCTGTATTATTCAACAGATAAAACAGAAGTCAATATTAATAAATTCTCAGCAGTAGATCGAAATAATTTTTCAATCAACAGATTTGAAGCTGATTTCAAAATGGATACACATTCCATTACTGCAAAAAAAATAAAAATAGAAACAACCAAATCTACGATAGATGCCGACGTAAAACTTCAATATACTTCATTAAAGTCATTGATTAAATACTTGCCATTAATGCAGATAGATGCAAATATGCGAAATGTTACTATAAACAATGCAGATATTCTTTATTTTAGTCCTCAACTGAAAAAACAGATGTTTTTCAAAAATGCGATAAATATTACTAAGGTTTCAGGGAAAATAAACGGAACTGTAAACAATTTAAAAGGAAAAAATCTAAAAATAGAAACTGGAGTAAATACTAGTATTTCGAGTGATTTTTCAATTTCTGGTCTTCCGGATATTAAGAATACATATTTTGATTTACCAAATTTGAAAATATATTCAAGCAGAAATGATTTAGCTTTTATTGCAGGTTCTTTAATTCCGAATAGCATTGAACTTCCCGAAAGAATTAATCTTGATATTATTTTTAAAGGAAATATAAAACAAGCTGAATCAACTGTTAAAATACAAAGTAGTTATGGAGATGCATTTTTTGAAACAAGTATTGAAAAAAATGAGCATTTCAACGCATATTTAAGTATTTCCAGTTTTGATTTAGGTAAATTACTCAAAAATAAATCTATGTATGGACCAGTTTCATTGGTTGCAGAAACCAGGGGACAGGGTTTGAATGAAAATACAATCAATGCAAAAATAAAAGCTGAAGTATCACAAATTTATTTAAATCAGTATAACTATCATAATCTCAAAATAAATGGAAATATTAATGGGAAAATGTTTGATGGAAAAATAAATCTGAATGATGAAAATGCATCATTTGATTTTGAAGGATTAGTAAATTTCAATACCAATGAGGAAAACTACAAATTTCTTTTAAATTTACATGCTGCAGACCTCAGAAAGCTAAATTTCTCAAAAGATGACATCCGTATTGGCTTTAAAGCAGAATCACAACTAACAGGCAAAACCTTAAATAAAATAAATGGAAAAGCCTGGATATCAAACATCATTGTAGCATCGGGAGAAAAAAAATATTTACTTGATTCTATTTTAATAGATTTAATAAATCATACAGACAAAAGTATGCTTTTTATTCGAAGTGCAATTGCAGATATAATTTATAATGGAAGTTCCTCCCCTATTGAACTTCCAGAAATTTCAACTAATTTCATTACTAAATACTTCCCATTTAAAGCAAATGAGACTTTGAACAAGCAAAATAATAATTTCACAGTTGATATTCATCTTCGCAATCATCCGATACTTACAGAAGTATTATTTCCTGATTTAGAAGAATTCAATGGTGGAATTATAAAAGCTAGTTTTGAAAGCAGGAAAAACGAGATGAAAATCAATGCAGTTTTAGGGAAAATTGTTTATGGAACCACTGAAATTAAAGACTTTGCAATAAATATTGATTCAGATTCAACAATTTTGAATTATAAAATTTTAAGCAGCAAAATTTCAAATAATCAAATAAAACTGGTTAATTTGACACTAAAAGGGAAAATTTCCAATAAAACAATTTTTGCAGGTTTGTCGTCAATAGATGAAACCGGAAACAAAAAAATATTGGTTAACACTCATTTAATCAAAGAGAATGGAAATTACAAACTTGCTTTTGATCCAAAAGATTTTTACATAATGAATAATCGCTGGGAAATTGCAGCAGATAATTATATTGAATTTGGGAAACAAGGATTTTTAATTCACCATCTTTTTATCAATAATCCTGAAAGTGAAGTCAATATAACCTCAGTTAATAATAAATTCAATGATGATTTAAATATTGAGATCAGGAATTTTAAATTGGAAGATATTTCAGGAATTATCGAAAAAGACAGTAGTTTTATTAAAGGAAATTTTGATGGGAATGTAATGCTTAAAAGGATTAACAACACGTATGGCATTGTTGCAGATGCCAGAATCAGTAATTTGCTG
>CAIZXK010000090.1 GCA_903936865.1 uncultured Bacteroidales bacterium
AAATCCTGCATTATATTGATATTTCGATACAAAAATCATTTTACAAATATACATCATTATTTAACTTTATACAAATAATTATTAATATAAATTATTAGAAAACGTTTATATATTAATTTTGTTTTCATTGTTATTGCTTATTGTTATCATCTTCCAATGTAAATTTTAATGGCATATTATATTGAACTCTCACATTTTTACCTCTTTGTCTTCCTGGCTTCCATTTAGGCATGTTTTTTACTACTCTAAGTGATTCTTCATCACAACCTCCACCAATACCTCTTAATATTCTAACATTGCTTACTTTTCCATCTTTTTCAATAATAAAAGTAATATAAACTGTACCCTGAATTCCAGCTTTTCTAGCTTTCTTAGGATAGTTAATGTTTTTAATCAAGTATTCTATACGTGCCTGATCTCCTCCTTGAAATTCGGGTGATTCCTCCACAACAACAAATACTAATGTGTCTTTTTTAATTTCATCGATATTACTATTTTGTGATTTAGCATTTAAATTAATGGTTAGTAAACCAATTGTAACTAAAGTGAATAAATATTTATTTATTTTCATGTGTTTTTTTGCGTAAAATTAATACTTTTACCGAAATAAAAATTACTATGACTGAAGATTTTTTACACTATATATGGAAATATAAATTATTAAAAGGGAACTTAATATCATGTAATGGTGATTTGATTGAAATTATTCATCAAGGGTATCATAATACAGATGCTGGACCCGATTTCTTTAATGCAAAAGTTAAAATAAATGATACAATCTGGGCTGGCAATATAGAAATACACATTAACTCTTCAGATTGGTATGTACATAATCATCAGCTTGATTTATCTTATGATAATGTTATTTTACATATTGTTTATTCGAATAATAAATCAATATTCCGACAAAACGGAGAAATGATTCCTCAATTGGAAATTAAAAATAATTTTGATTCAGAACTATTTTTAAAATATCAGGATTTTATTACAAATAAAAACTGGATTCCATGCGAAAAAATTATTAATAATTCATCAAAATTTACCACTGAAAGTTGGCTTGAGTCTCTTTTAATTGATAGATTGGAAAGAAAAACAACTGAAATTAATTCTATATTTGTTAGAAATAATAAGAATTGGGAAGAAACTTTTTATCAGATACTTGCAAAAAACTTTGGGTTTAAGTTAAATTCATCACCTTTTGAATATTTATCACAATCTATTCCACTATCAATTTTAGCAAAACATAAAAATAATGAAATTCAAATTTCATCTCTTTTGTTTGGACAGGCAGGCCTTTTGAATCAAAATTTTACAGATGATTATCCATTGATTTTGAATAAAGAGTATGAGTTTTTACGAAAAAAATATAATCTAAATCCAATTAAAGGACATTTGTGGAAATTTTTAAGACTTCGTCCTGCAAATTTTCCAACTATAAGAATATCTCAATTCAGTGATTTAATATATAATTCTTCTCATTTATTTTCTAAAATAATTGAAAGTGAAACATTAATTGATTTATATAATTTATTTAATATCAAAGCATTTTCTTATTTTGATAATCATTATATCTTTGATGAAAAATTAATTATTGGCAAGCCTAAAGTTTTTGGGAAATCAGCAACAGATTTAATTATTATAAATACTGTAGTTCCAATATTATTCTTTTATGCTCAAGAAAAAGATGATAAAAAGTTTCAAAATAGAGCATTTACTTTTTTAGAGAAAATTGATGCTGAAAATAATTCTACAATAAAGAAATGGTTGAATATTGGAATAAAAGCTTCTAATGCATATATATCACAAGGATTACTTGAACTTAAAAATAATTATTGTGACAAGAAAAAATGTTTGCAATGCAGAATAGGTAATGAATTATTGAAAAAAATTAAAGAGTAATTAAATTTCCCAATTCATTAAAATCAATACCATCAAAATTTCCCGAACTCATCATTAAAAGATTTCTATTTTCCCAATTTATTGATAATAAATAATTTGTTAGTAATTTAGAGTCAGTGAAAACTAACAAATCTTTTCTTTTGAATGCCAATTTTACATCATTTTCTGTGATAGGAATTAATTTTTTATGTTCAATTGTATGAGGATTAAAATATACAATAGCAATATCAGCATCATTCATACAACCTTCGTATTGTAATAAGAATTCATGAGTTAAACTGCTGAATGTGTGTAATTCCATACAAGCAATCAGATTTCGGTCAGCATACTGAGATTTTACAGCAGTTGTTGTAGCTTTAAGCTTTGAAGGTGAATGAGCGAAATCTTTATAAAAAGCAAATTCATTAGTAGATTTAACTATTTCTAAGCGTTTTGAAGCTCCATTAAAGCTACTTATTGCTTTATAAAAGTCATTATCAGATATTCCTATTTGATTACAAACCAATCTTGCTCCATTTAAATTTAGTAAATTATGATTTCCGAAAATATTAATAGGTATTTCAATATTATTAAAAATTAAATTAGTTTTCCCATTGTTAATAGAATGTTCTGGAATATTATATGGTATTTTTTCAATATCTTTTCTAGATAATTTAGCAACTTTTTCAACTTCTTTATCTTGTTCACAATAAATTAATTTACCATTTTTACTGATTTGATTGGCAAAAATATTAAATTGAGCTATATAATTTTCAAAAGTAGGAAACACGTTTATGTGATCCCATGCAATACCACTAATTAATGCTATATCAGGTTTGTAAAGATGGAATTTAGGTCTTCTATCAATTGGAGAAGTAAGATATTCATCTCCTTCAATAACCATATATTTTGCTTCCTCTGTTAGTTTGACCATTACATCAAAGCCCTGAAGCTGAGCTCCAACCATATAATCACAATCAATTCCTAATACATTAAAAATATGAATTATCATTGAAGTTATTGTTGTTTTTCCATGACTTCCTCCAATTACAATTCTTATTTTATCTTTTGATTGTTCATATAAATATTCAGGATATGAAAAAATCTTCAGTCCAAGACTTTGTGCTTTAATTAATTCTGGATTATCAATTCTTGCATGCATACCAAGTATTACAGCATCCAAATCAGCAGTAATTTTTGTTTCATCCCAACCTTCTTTTGCTGGTAGCAATCCATATTTTAACAATCTGCTTTTAGATGGCTCAACTATCTCATCATCTGATCCTTTAACTTCAATACCTTTTTTAAAAAGTGCTATTGCTAAATTGTGCATTGCACTTCCTCCAATTGCAATAAAATGTACTTTCATATTGTTTATCAAATTTTAATGATTATATGAATATATTTTAATAGTTCTTGAAAATACTTTTATCAGTCCGAATAAGTTTAAAAAAGCAATAAATGAGGAATCACTAACGTATTCATTTCCTTCACAGCCTTTGAACAGGGAAGGTGAAAC
>CAIZXK010000091.1 GCA_903936865.1 uncultured Bacteroidales bacterium
GCGGAGGTGGAGTATGTGCTGAGGAAGGTGACGGGTGACAGCTGACGCGTGACACGGAAAACGGAAGGAAGCTCGATAGAGTTGTCATCCCCGCGCAGGCGAAGCCGGAGGCGGGGACCCCGTCGCTGACCGCGAAATTACTACATTAGCATCCATAACCCCCACCCAATGAAAAAGCCAATTCTATCAATTCTTTTTGTCGCAATAGCCTTGTTGCTGGGATACCTGGCATCAGACGGCGTGAATGGTTTTCTGGGAATAAAATACAAATCAAAGCTGACACCCGAAACGGATGCGCTTGCCTTGAGCCGGGCCGATACCATTCCGACCAAACAAGCTGACAGTTCTCCTATCCGGTCACTTAAGCTGCGGCTGGCAGATTTCGGTGGTGTGGGAATTATTCCGGATACGGCAAACTGGGGCGATAATTATCAGCATAATGTCCACCGGTTTGAAGACCTGATTACCGAGAATGCACCATTTCTCGATCCGAAAGCCTATCAGCGAATTGAAACGGAGCTCGATACGTTCGTAAACCGAATGCAGACTTTCAACATCAATGGCATCGTTTTCCCTGCTTTTCTCGAGTTGGTAAGCTTTGGAGACTGCTCGGCCGGGAAAGATATTTACCCTGATAATGATCCTTATAAACTCAGGCATCTTGCACTGCAAAAGGGCTTTGGAAAATGGATGGGGAAAATCGGGAAAAAGGGTATGGATGTTTATCTCTATACCGATATGGTAGCCCTCACCCCACCCCTCGAAAAATATCTGCTTAAAAAATACGGGAAAATAGATCCTGAAACGGATGAATTCTGGGAGGTTTACAAAGAGGCTTGCGATGAAGTTTTCACCCGTCTGCCGGAAGTTAGCGGAGTGATGCTGCGTATTGGCGAGGCCGGATCGATTTACAATAAGCCGGGATGGAATTATTACAGTCAACTGCTGGTGCGCACCGATAAGGCAGTGGAGAAAATGCTCACGGCATTTCTGGAAGTGGCGGAAAAGCACAATAAAAAAATCATTTTCCGTACCTGGTCAGTTGGTGTGGGGCAGATCGGCAACATGCACACTAATCCGGAAACCTATGAGCGCGTTTTGGGAAAAATCCAGTCGGACAACCTGATTATTTCCACCAAATATTCACGCGGTGATTTTTACTCGTGGCTCCCTTTCAACGAAACGCTGAAACAAGGGAAACAAAGGCGGATAGCGGAATTCCAGCTGCGACGGGAATTTGAAGGACTGAATGCATTTCCGAATTACATGGGCCCGCTTTATCAGAAAGCCCTGCTTGAATTTGCAGGGAAAAATGAAAATTTCGATGGGGTCTGGCTTTGGACTCAGGAAGGCGGTCCCTTGCGCGCCGGTCCAATGTCGATATACCCGTTTCATGGCTTTAATACGATTACTGACCTAAACGTTTATGCTGTTGGCAGGCTGGTAAATAATCCGGCAGCTGATCTCACAAAGATCACAGCCGACTGGGTTACGCTCAATTTCGGAGACGACAGCCTGATGCAGAAAACGCTGACCCATGTGCTTATGGATTCGCATAATACCACAACCAAAGGCTTATATATCAGCGAATTTGCCAAATATGACGTGAGAGCCCTCGGACTTGAGCCGCCACCGATGCTCTGGATATTTGAATGGGACATTGTTGGCGGATCACCTTCGGTTTTCAGCAACATATATTATATCACCAGGGAGCACATCAGCTCAGCCATTTCAGAGGGATTTGAAGCTTCTGAGGAAGCACAGCAGATGCTTGCCGGACTGAACGCGGTGAGCGAACGGGTGAGCAAAAACAAGGACAAGTTTGAAACCCTGAAAGCATCGCTGGCGTATGAGCAAAACCTGTTTACGACCCTTGCGCATTTCAGGAAATACATGCTTACTTATTACCAATGGATGGCAACAGGCGACAGTGGCCTGAAGAAGACCTGGCAGACTTCGATGCTTGAGTATGCTGCAGCCGAAAGAAGCCACACCCTGACTTATGCTGCCGATCTTAATTTTCCGGCATACAATTTCCGTGAGGCAAACGTTGCGGCCAAAATTGCTCAGCGCACTGATATGTCCATATGGCTTGCACGCTTTCTGGCATTAATAATTATACTGGCCTTTACGCTGGGCTCCCCGCTATTGCAAAAGAGCATGCCAGAATATAAAGGAAAGAGGGCAGCCTCGATGCTCTGGTATGGCAGCATTAAGCCATCAGGCAGCAGTGCCACCTCTTGCGAGCGGGCCGATACCGCTCCGCTCGGATTGTTTTCATTTGTATATATCATACTTGCACTAGCAGTATTTACCTCCTTTGCGGCTCCGGTTTTTGTGGGGGCTCTCACGGCACTTACTATCCTGTATATCGCGCTTAATATGAAGCTGGCCTCCTCACCGGGCAACTGCGATCAGGTAGCTAAAATTGCATCATTCCTTTCTCCGGCAATGCTGTTCTTAGGTATGCTGATGATTTTTACCGCATGGCGCGGTCCAACTGCATTCTGGTATTTCTTCTGGACCTCGGCATCGTTCCGGGTGGTATTCATGATGATTTTTGTACTGTTTTACCTACGCGCCTATTATACGTGGGCGGTGACCTTGACAACCACACTCCATCATCCGGTGATGAAATCGATTGGAATCATGCTGCTTGTAAAGGGTATTTTGTTTTCTGCAGGTGGCGGAGTGGCCTCATTCTTCGGATTCGAGAAAACCCTCACCGTGCTCAACGATGAACTGATGCTGCTGCCGGGAGGATTATCCCGGATACTGGGAATTACCACACATCTGGAGATTCCGACGAATATACCGACAGTGGTTATGTACCTGGGGCTGGTGTTGGTGGCTTTGGGGAGTATTACTTTAGCAAAAGACAGAAGGCACAGGGCAGAAGGCAGAAATTAGTAAAAAGAAACAAGTTGCATGAATCAGGTTGCCCTCGAAGAGTTGTCATCCCCGCGCAGGCGAAGCCGGAGGCGGGGACCCCGTCGCTAACCGCGAAATCTGCCCTCTGCCATTTGCCGCAATATTATCTAACCATACCATCATTAAATCCAGAACGGTTCCCCTGCCCTGCTCGCCTAAAGGTGAAGCCAGGGTAGCCGTTGAAATCACTATAGCCCTGCCTTCAACCGACACCATTGCGTTTGGGGCAACTCACCTTGAGGCTGCAAAAGATGAAACGGACCGGGTGAATCAGGCAAAAAAGATAAATGAAGAATTTTCGGCCAATAAGTATCCGACAATTCTGGCAGGCGACTTAAATGCAACACCGGAAAGCCTGCCGATCAGTCTCCTGAAAAATAGTTGGACAGACGCTCATGACCAGAATAATGCGGAACCAACTTGACCATTGTTTAATTCAAAGATTATCAGTATATTTGAGATAGTGTTGGTGAGTAGTCAGCCCCTAATCCAGAGCCCCTATGGAACAGGACTTTCTAAAAAAACTTACTGAAATCACTGAGGCAAACCTCGGCAATCATGAATTTGGTGTTAATGAACTGGCAAATGAAATGAACATGAGCCACTCGAGTCTATTTCGTAAGCTAAATTCAATTAACGGAAAATCCATCAATCAGTTTATTAAGGAAATCAGACTGTGGAAAGCATTGGAGTTGCTTCAAAAGGATGGTCTCACAGCATCAGAAGTCGCTCATATAACAGGATTTAGCTCGGCAGCTTATTTCAGCAATTGTTTCCATGAGTATTTTGGATATCCTCCCGGTGAGGCGAAAAACAAGCACCGTGTGAATAGTCAGACCATAAGCAAAACTGAGATTTTCCAGGATACCCATTTAAATCAAAACCCGGAAGAAGAAAGAAATCAGAAGAAATTCAGAAAATACCAAACTTATTGGAAAAAGAAAAAGGGGCTCATCATTTTTTCAGCGGCAACCGGATTCACAATCATCTTATTCTGTGTCGTTTTCTTTACTGTCTTGAGCAATTCGGAAGCCGTGACGAAAGAGCAACAGAAAACTCTGGCTGTGCTGCCATTTGAAGATTTGAGCACCAAGCCTGCTTCCCCTTGGTTTATTTATGGTTTCAAGCAAGATATTGTCACTGACTTATCTGCAGTCAAGGGCATCTTGATAAGATCCGAAATCAGTACCGAGGCCTACCGGGATACAAAGAAACCCTGGGCAGAAATTGCCAGGGAATTGAATGTGAATTACCTGGTCACCGGAGCTCTCGGAATTGCCGACAAACAATTCAAGGTATGGGTTCAGCTTTTTGATGTCAAAGGCTACCATTTTATCTGGTCGAGCGATACGATCTATAAACAGACAAATGACCTCTTTTCCATTACTCATAGTTGTAACTTCAAAATCCTTACTGAAAGTATTTTCAATAATAAATCTTATGCTTTTCTCATCGTCAATCGCTAATATTTTTTTCATTGAGTGTAAAGTTTTATTTTTAAAAATCTAATTACTGATATTCAAAAGCAATAAATAATCCAATTTAACAAAAATAGTAAAAATACTTAATTTAACTACTAAAATAATAAAAAATAATAAACAAAATTAAGTTAATAAGATGCTTTTTATTTAAAGTCTATAAGTTTCTGTATTTCAATTATTTCATCCCTGTATTTTGCAGCCTGGATAAAATCCAACTCTTTAACAGCTTTATTCATCTCTGTTTTTAGTTTTAGCAACGATTTCTGTAATTGATTTTTATTCATATACTTCAATATTGGTTCAGCTGCAATATCAATATTCCCATTTTCAATATAAGGTTTACTTCCATTGTTGCTGTTTTTTGAAGATTGTACCAAAATTGAACTTCCAGATTTTATTATGGGACTTGGTGTAATATTATTATCAATATTATACTTAATTTGTATTTCCCTTTTGCGATTGGTTCCATCAATTGTAAGTTGCATTGAATTTGTAATTTTATCAGCATACATTATTACTTTGCTGTTTACATTTCTTGCTGCTCTTCCGGCCGTTTGAGTCAAAGATCTTTCAGAACGCAGAAATCCTTCCTTATCTGCATCTAAAATAGCAACCAATGATACTTCAGGTAAGTCTAAACCTTCTCTCAATAAATTAACTCCTATCAAAACATCAAAACTCCCAGCCCTCAATTCGTTAAGAATTTCAATTCTGTCAAGTGTATCAACGTCAGAATGAATATACCGGCATCTTATACCTAGATTTGTAAAATATTTTGTCAGTTCTTCAGCCATTCTTTTTGTCAAGGTTGTAACCAAGGTTCTTTCATTTCGTGATGTAACTATTTCGATTTCATCCAATAAATCATCAACCTGATTTAAACTTGGTCGGACTTCAATCAAAGGATCCAATAATCCGGTTGGTCTTATTAATTGTTCAACAACCACACCATCACATTGTTGCAGTTCATATTCGGCTGGTGTTGCACTAACGTAAATTACCTGATTTATCATTGCATCAAATTCATCGAATTTTAATGGACGGTTATCCATGGCTGAAGGTAATCGGAAACCATATTCAACCAGATTTTGCTTGCGGGATCTATCACCTCCATACATCGCTCTAACTTGTGGGATGGTTGCATGACTTTCGTCTATTACAAGCAAAAAATCATCAGGGAAATAGTCAATTAAGCAGAATGGGCGGGAACCTTGTTCTCTTCCATCAAAATATCTTGAATAATTTTCTATTCCGGAACAATAACCTAATTCTTTTAACATTTCAATATCATAAATGACTCTGTCTTCCAATCGTTTGGCTTCTAAGTGTTTTCCTGTCTCCTTGAAAAACTCCATTTGTTTAAATAAATCATCCTGAATATGATAAATCGCTTTATTTATTTTTTCTTTCGAAGTTACAAATATATTAGCTGGAAAAATTTTAATTTCTTGTTCTTCAGTAACTTTCATTCCATTTATTGGATCAATGGATTCAATGGATTCAACTTCATCACCAAAGAAAATTATTCGATATGCATAATCAAGATAAGCCGGATAAATGTCAACGGTATCACCTTTAACTCTAAAATTTCCCCTGTTAAAATCTACTTCAGTTCTTGAATATAAACTATCAACCAATAAAAGTAAAAATTTATTACGGCTGATAACATCACCAATTTTTATCGGAATAATGTTATTGTAAAAATCTTGTGGATTTCCAATTCCATATATGCAAGATACAGATGCAACAACAATTACATCTTTTCTTGAAGAGAGTAGGGAGGAAGAAGTACTTAATCGAAATTTCTCAATTTCCTCATTTATAGATAAATCTTTTTCAATATATGTATTAGTAACCGGAATATAGGCTTCTGGTTGATAATAATCATAATACGAAACAAAATACTCTACTGCATTTTCCGGGAAAAATAATTTGAATTCACTATATAATTGAGCAGCAAGTGTTTTGTTATGGCTTAAGATTAAAGTAGGTTTTTGTATTTTCTGAATTATATTTGCTATAGTAAAAGTTTTACCTGAGCCTGTTACACCTAAAAGTGTTTGAGCTTTATCGCCTCTGATTAATCCTTCGGTAAGTTGTTTGATTGCTTCCGGCTGATCACCTGTTGGTTTATATTCTGATGTTAATTGAAAATCCAATGTATTTCTGTATTTATTTATACAAAAATACAAAAAAATATCATATTAGTTTTATTGAAAAATATTATTTTTCATATAAGATAAGCTCATTCATATTTGCCGTATTGTATAAAGTAATTCTGATATATCTGGTTTTAATATTAGTTATTTTGCACCGCCAGGATAGGTATTGATCTAAAGATTCTGTGAAAAATACTGTCCAGTTATCTGGAGAACCATAACTTAGGCTAATATCTCCAATTCCGGTTGCATCGTATAAATATAATTGAGAAATATTTCTTTCATATCCTAAATCCAGGTATGCAGAAGCGGGATAATCTGAAGCTTTTGTTGAAGGACGCCAATTGGTTACTGGATTTCCTGCATTTCCCATAAATGGATCTCCTGATATAATCTGTTCATCTACAAGTAAATTTGCATTACCCATATTCGATTCATTAAAAACCATACTGGAATCGAGTATTATCTTATTTTCATAAGCTTGCAGATTTGGAAATATTGAATCTGTTGAAGCGATAATTATTATTGGTTTTTCGGTAATTGTAAGATTTATTTTATTGTTTATAATATTGCAATCGGTTTTCAATCCGTTAATTAAACCGTTTTCGAATTGAATTTGCTTTGCATAGCTATAATCTGATGGAATTTGAAGTTGATAGTTACTAATTAGTTGATCTGTAGATGTAGGGCTCCAAATTGTATAGGCTATATCTGATGTTGAATCGTGTTTAAACTGATAAACGTTAATGTTATTATTTCCAGATAGTATTTCTTTATAAAACCTGAACCCATTTAGATTATTTTTTAATGTTGAAACATAATACCATGCGGGTTTTGGAATATAACCCATTGATTTTTTTGATGTTATTCCTGATGAACCATACGTATTTCCTGTATTGTTATCTTGTTCATCATTACTTAGTTTATATAAAATGGCTTTATCAATACCAGAAGCAGCAAGTTCAAGGTAAGTTCTTACAATCCAGCGTCCCTGAGTTTCTTCTCTTGAATTGTTTCCAATAATGGGAACACTATAAAATGTATTTGCTGCTGTATTATAACCAAATTCTGATAACCAGATTTCCTTTCCCGGCATATATTTATCTCTAAATTTAACTATTTCAAGCATTTTTGCTTTAATTCCATATTCTTCAGGGCTAATTCCTTGATATGCATTGTTTTTTAAAGCATAAAAGTATTGATGAATATTGATTACATCAAATGGAATTTTTTTATCATTTCGATTGTTTAAACTCCAGAAACGCATTGTTTTTAAATAATCAATTGTACCTTCTGCCAATCCACCCATAACTAATTTAGCAGATGAATCTGCATTTTTTAATCCCAGGTTATTATGGTTTCCCAAAAATAATGTTGCTTCATGTCCATCATAATCAGCACTTGACATTGCAGCAAATTCATAAGGTGAAAAATATTCTGCTCTGCCTTTCCACCATTTATTGGGTTCGTTCCAGTTTTCAACATATTTTAACCAATTTTTTCCTGAAAATCTATCCTGATCAGCTGCTAATTGTAGTTTATTGTCGGCAATTATTTTGCTTCCGTATCTTGCTGCAATCTGATACAAGAAATTTGCATGGTTTTTATAAGATGATGGTAATGATGCATTTAACTTGGTGCTGTCAAGCGGTTTGCTTTGCAGCAGGTTATTATTATAATTTGTTAACCAAGATACACTATTTTGTATTGCAGGGCAAATAGTTAAGCCTTGATTATTGATATTTTCATAAAAATTATCAAAATCCCAGTAACCACCATAAACATCCCACTCAATTGCATGCTTTTGATAAGGATAATTTATTGAATTATTATTTCCTTCATTCCAGATCCAATCGTGAAATTCTCTTATAAAACCTGCACAATTCAACTTTCCAACCGCTTCATTGATAAATCCGTTAATACCAATAAAATCATTCATTTGTGGATTTATATGCTGAATATTTTCAACAGATACTGTTTCAGTATAGTTAAGAACGGGTTTTCCCCAAAGGGCTATTTCTCCGATTTTAGTATTAGGAGTATTGATTAGAAGTCTGATATATCTTGTATTATTAAATACTTGATTATTAATTTTTTTCCAGATTTTTGTAGTATCTAATATTAAATTTGCACTATCCCTGTTTTGAAAAGGAAGGTTGTTATAATACACTTTTATTGCAGAAGATATTGTACCTGAATTAAATATCGCTGTTGAAGTTATATTGTATTCAGTTCCCAAATCTATAAGAACTGAAATAGGATAATGCCAGGTTTGGGCTGAATTATTTTCTGATAAATTCCAAAATGAATTGATTGATAATAAATTATTTAAGGTATCGGAAAATAAAAATTGCTCATCAGCCGATTTGTCAGCTTTTCCTAAAGCAAATTCATTGATAATCATATCTGGTTCTAAAATAATCTGATAAGGTTGGCTTAATAAATCTAGTTTTGTTTTTGAAGTTACCACGTTGGATATCAATGAAAAGTTTTGTTGATAATCTGCTGAAATCAAAGTAAAATAATATGGAGTTCCTGATTGTAAATTATTTACCTGAAAATTCACTTTTGTTCCATAGGGTTGTGGATGACAAATACTATCTATTTTTTTTGCATTAGAAAAATTATGATTTGTAATTAGCATATTACTATAACGAAGTTCATAAAAAGCAATTGAATCAGAATTATCCCGAGGTGCTGTCCATGATAGGAATACACTGTTTTTTGAAGTACTGTCAATTTTTAAATCAGTTATGGCTGATGGTTTTATTGTGTCTGTTAATAAAGGATTTGGATCATATCCATATACAACAATTTCTGCAATTTTTGCTCCATCACTATCTTTTTTAAATCTTAAATATCTCGTTGATTTATTGTTGATATGATGAGCATTCCATGAATTATATCCTTTACATTTATCGGATAATATTAATTCCCAGCTTCCCGGATAACCCGAATAAATTGAAAACTTGCCACTGTTATTAACATCACGCAAATAAATATCGGTAATAATATGTATTTTCCCTAAGTCGATATAGCTATAGGCAGGGAGTTGAACAGAGGAACTTGAGCCACATTCCCATGTATTGTAGGTTTGTGTGGTATTATTATATAAATTTATAATGTTTCCGCCATTCCCATTTTTTGGATCACCAGCCAGGGTTTGTTCTTCAAACAGATAATAAGCATTTCCGCAATTGGTTTCTGTAATTACATTTTGAGGATTTATTGCTAATTTATAAATTTGTTGTGCGTTTGAAGATTTCTGATTACAAAATTCTAAAACAATTATAGTA
>CAIZXK010000092.1 GCA_903936865.1 uncultured Bacteroidales bacterium
ACCCAAAATTTCAAATTATTTTTTTTGTCATTTAACAAAGCATACGTACAAATTCTATTACAAACAGCATCCCAACCTCTCGACACAGTATCAGGTGTTTCTGATAACCAAAAGGATGATGTTTTAATCAATTCAAATCTTTCTTTTATAAAGAAAATGGCAGAAAATTCTCCTTGGGTTTTTCCATCATCTCTACCAATACCAATGTGTTGATATTTTGGCAAACAACTATCTAAATAAAACAACTGCCCAATTAGTCCTTCCTGAACGCCAAAAACATCAGCATCGTAAAAATTAAACAATTCAGCAACTTTATCTTTTCGCATTTTCCAGGCATTTTCACCATCAGACGCATTATCGTATCTCAAATTATAAGTTATCACTTTTAAGGATTGTGCATTTAAATGAAAATCAATCACTAATAATAATAAAAGAAAGAAAGTCAATGTTTTTTTCATGATTTTTTTTATTAAAACATCTTCAAAAGTATGAATAAAATAAATGACAATGAAAACAATTAAGAAAAATACTTAAAAAAATATATAAAACCATTTAAAATTACTATTTTCGTAAAACGAATTAAAAATAACAATACATTGCCACTAAAAAATATTTTATTAAAATATTGGGGATATAGTAATTTCAGACCTTTGCAGGAAGATATAATTCAGTCTGTTATGGATGGAAAAGATACCTTGGCTTTATTACCAACTGGTGGAGGTAAATCAATATGTTTTCAAGTTCCTGCCTTAGCAAAAGCTGGAATATGTATTGTAATTTCACCTTTGATTGCTCTTATGAAAGATCAGGTTGAAAATCTCACCAAACGAGGAATCAATGCAAAAGCGATATATTCGGGAATGCACCCAAAAGAAATCGAAATTACATTAAATAATTGTGTTTACGGTGATATAAAAATACTTTATGTATCACCTGAGCGACTTCAAAGCGATACATTTAAGGAACATCTTAAAAAGATGAAAGTCAATTTAATTGCTGTTGACGAAGCTCATTGTATTTCGCAATGGGGTTATGATTTTCGACCACCATATCTTCAGATACAATCCATTAGAGAATATGTTTTTAATGTTCCTATATTAGCACTTACTGCAACAGCTACACCTGAAGTTGTTGATGATATTCAGGTACAACTTGGGTTTAAAGTAAAAAATTTATTTCAAAAAAGTTTTGAAAGAAAAAATCTAACTTATTTTGTTTTAAACAAAGAAGATAAACTAGCTTATTTACTCAGAACAGTTCAAAAGCTTAAAGGAACAGGAATTATTTATGTTAGAAGCCGAAAGAAAACAATAGATATTGCAAACTTTTTAATTAAAAACGGAATAAAAACTGGTTATTATCATGCGGGTCTGGATCAAAAAGTACGTAATGACCAGCAAAATTTCTGGATGTACGATAAAACCAGAATTATTGTGGCAACCAATGCTTTCGGAATGGGAATTGACAAACCAAACGTAAGATATGTTGTTCATTTGGATTTACCTGATACGTTGGAAGCTTATTTTCAGGAAGCAGGAAGAGCAGGACGTGATGAGAAAGAAGCCAAAGCAATTATATTATTTGAAAAAGCTGATTTAATTAAACTCGAACAAAATCATGAAAATTCTTTTCCGGAAAAGGAATTTATTAAGAAAACTTATCTTGCACTGGGTAATTATCTGAAAATACCTGAAGGTGGTGGCAAAGATATTGGATATGAGTTTGATATACGTGATTTTTGTGATCAATATCATTTTAATATTTCAACAGCATACAATGCATTAAAATTTATTGAAAAAGAAGGTTATATTACGTTGAATGAAGATCCTAACACAACTTCTATGTTGCATTTCATTGTTGGTAAAGAAGATTTATACAGATTTCAGATTAAAAATCCTTCAACTGATAATTTTATCAAAACCATACTTCGTTCTTATGGTGGATTATTTAATGATTTTGTAAGAATTTCAGAAGCCGAAATTGCGAAAAGAATAAATTCAGATGTTGAAAAAGTTGAGAAAATGCTTTTATTTCTATCAAAAATGCAACTATTAAATTATGTACCCAAACGAGTTAAACCATTTATTACCTTTCCAATACAAAGAATTTCTGAAAATGACATCTTTTTATCAAAAGAAAATTATGAGATAAGAAAAGAAAATGCAGCCAAAAGAATTAAAGCTGTAACGGATTATATTTCTTCTTCTACAAAATGCCATAATCAGTTTCTGTTAGAATATTTTGGTGAAATAAACAGTAAAAGATGTGGTAAATGCGATATTTGCCAGGAACGAAATAAGATGGAAATGAATGAATATGAATTCAATAATATCTTAGATCAGATAAAACCTCTGTTACAAATGAAACTAATAACTGTTGAAGAACTTGTAAAAAGATCTGATGCAGATGAAGACAAAATATTAAAGGTTTTACAATGGCTTTTGGATAATGATAAAATAATACAAGCAGGTAATATGCAGTTTTACTGGAATAGATATTAATAAATTTTTAAATTCTTATTTGTTCTCAATTATTTTTTTTAGAAATTATTGGGAATAACATTAAATAAAACAATAAGACAACACTAAGAGCCACTGAAGGTATTGCGGCGACTTTTCCAGCAAGTTGAAGCGAAATTACTGCTGAAAAAGGATTATTTTTAACCAAAAACAATAAAGAATAACTGAGTCTATCCTTAGTATTTATTTTTAGAAATAATAGAATTTTGTTAAATACAAAGCCAAAACCAAATATAAAAATAAACAACAATAAAGTTGGCAGGATAAGAACTTCGGTTTGATTGATGAATGTATTTCTATTTAAACCAATTACAATATAAACAATTATAAAAAAACTCCAATCAATAATTCTTCCTTTATATTTTGTAAGTAAATTAAATATTTTTATTTTTTGAGTTAATTGTGATAGAATTAAAGGTATTATTATTGTTATAGCTAAAATTTTAAATAATGAAAACATACTTCCGGAAATATTGCTACCCAATGTTAAATAAGCTACTAAAGGAAATAATATCAACAGAAACAAGGAAGCTCCAATTACACCATAAACTGATAATTTTGAATTGCCACCATATTGAGCAGTAAAAGGAACAATTACTGCACCTGGAGGAGCAATAACAATAAAAACAAAACCTTTAAACACATCATCATCAGGCAAATAAAACAATCTGGCAAATGCTAAAATTAATATACCAAATAAAAAATAATTTAATATTATTGAAATCAACACAGGTCTAATTACCAAACGAAAGTCTTTAATTTCAGCAAATGAAAATGAATTTAAAGAAACAAACATCATAAATGCCAATACATATAATGAATAATCTTTAAAATAGACTGCAAAATCTCCTGCTAAAATACCAAGTAATAGAGCCAGAACTAAAATAAAATTTCTATTTTGAATAAATCTTATCAATTTTTTTATAAGATTAACATTAATAAAATAAAAAAGTTAAATGATGAAAGCAAGAAGCTTTGTAAGAAGAAAAAAATCAAAACATTTTTTTATCTTTGCAAGCAATAAAAAAAGAAATTATGGCATTAAAATGCGGAATCATCGGACTTACAAATATTGGTAAAACAACTTTATTTAATTGTATATCAAATACAAAAGCTGAAACAACCAATTTTGCTTATAGCACAAATAAATCGAATATGGGTATAGCATTTGTACCTGATATGAGATTGTATGAACTTGATAAATTAGTAAAAGCAGAAAAGGTAGTTCCTGTAACAATTGATGTTGTTGATATTCCTGGCTTGGCAAAAGGATCAAACCAAGGAGAAGGAGTTGGAAACGCTTTTTTAGCCGATATTCGTCAAACAGATGCAATCATTCATGTTTTACGTTGTTTTGATGATGAAAACCTGCCACATGTTGAAGGAAATGTCGATCCTGTGCGAGATAAGGAAATAATTGATCTGGAACTACAGGTAAAAGATCTTGAACTTATAGAACGTAAGATTCAACGTACTGAAAAAGCTGCTAAGTCGGGCGATAAAGATGCTAAACATGGTATAGATGTATTAAACAGATATAAAGATCACCTTGAATCATTTCAAAATATAAGAACATTAGATGTTTCGGAAGATGATAAAAAATGGGTAAATGATATGTTTTTACTAACTGATAAACCAGTAATGTATGTTTGCAATGTTGATGAAAAGTCAGCCATTAATGGCAATAAATATGTTGAAAGGCTAAAAGAAAGCGTAAAAGATGAAAACACAGAAGTATTAGTAATTGCTGGAGCTTTAGAAGCTGATATTGCCGCACTTGATACAGAGGAAGATCGTTTAGCCTTTTTGCAGGATTATGGATTAACCGAACCAGGAGTAAATAAATTAATACGATCAGCATATAAGCTACTGAATTTAATATCATTTTTTACAATTGGAGGTAAAGAAAACCGTGCATGGACTATCCGCAAGGGAATGACTGCCCCACAAGCAGCAGGAGCCATACATAGTGATTTGGAACGTGGCTTTATTAGAGCAGAAGTAATTAAATATGACGATATGATTAAATATATTACTGAAGCCAAAGTTAAAGAAGCTGGAAAACTATCAGTTGAAGGGAAAACTTATATCGTAAATGATGGTGATATTTTACATATCAGATTTAATGTATAATTAATGCAAAAGAAAGTATTATTAAATAATTATTTCTAT
>CAIZXK010000093.1 GCA_903936865.1 uncultured Bacteroidales bacterium
ATAATATTATTATGAATTTAAATAATAACTTAAATTAAAAAAAATGAAAAACCTTATTTTTTCTCTTGTTTTTATGCTAACAAGCATCAATATGCTTATTGCTCAGGATATTGAAGGATGTAAAGACCATCCAATGTTTAACCGTATGGCAAATTATTTTATTACGGAATGTAGTGCAAATTATGGAATTACTGATTTAGTAATGAATGATGGGAATTCTAAAACTATAGAAGGATATAAAACTGAGGTTACCTATGAATTTAGATCAGAAACAGGACATCAGAATTCATTTTTTCAATTAGTAAAAAACTATGAAAATTCACTTGCTAAATATTCAGTTAAAAGAATTTATCTGGCATCACAATATGCTACATTATCATGCAAATCAGGATCAAAAACAATATGGATTGGAATAGAAGGCCCGTCTGATGATCCAGAATCTTATACATTGACTATTGTTGAAATTGAGGAAATGAAACAAGAAATACAAGCTTCAGCCATACTTGATGCACTCAATACCGATGGACACATAGCACTATATATAAATTTTGCAACAGGAAAATCAGATATAAAACCTGAATCTCAGATAATTATTAATCAGATTGCAGAAATGCTATCTCAAAATCCAACTTTAAAAGTAAGTATAGAAGGTCATACAGATAATGTTGGAAATGCTATTTCTAATCAAACATTATCTGTAAGCAGAGCAAATTCAGTAGTTTTATCTATTATTGCCAAAGGAATTGATAAAAGCCGTTTAACGGCCAAAGGATGGGGTCAAACCAAACCTATTTCTGATAATGCAAATGAAGAAGGCAAAGCACTTAATCGTAGAGTTGAGATTGTAAAAATGTAAATTGTTGCTAAATGAAGAGTTGTATAATTTTCATATTACTTCTTAGTATTTCATCCTTTACTTATACTCAGGAATCGAATGAAACTGCAAATTATCCGGGAAAGTGGATTTTTACCAACGATAATTTATCGAATGAATGGTATGCTGAACGTTTCTATACTATGAATGCTATTGAATTGCAGAAATATCATAGCACCACAGAAAAACTTGTAAATTATTTTCAAAAGCAACCGATTGCTCAAAAACCGCTTGGAGTTACATTAAATGTAAAAGCAAGAGCAGCCTATCATAATTATGACCATGATTTGTATCCGGTAAAATCAACCGAAAGAGTTAAGGCTGAGGTATTCATCCCATTTTGTAGTTTATATTACATAAACAATAAAATTGAATTTAACTGTGATGAAGTTTCATATATCGACATTATTTGCAATGATGAATTTCAAGTATATGAACCAGCTATGAATTATGATATTTTAGATGATAAAAATGCATTAAACCAATTTAAGGAATTTTTTTTTCTGCCTGCAAAATTACTTGACTTGGGAAACGGGGTTTATCTCTACAACTGGTATTACAAAAATAGAATTGTAGTTGCAAGAAACGATCGTCCTTATTGGATTCCTGTTACAAACAAAGAATATATCGAACGAGTAATGACTTATTATACTGCTTCGTTAAAAGAAGGGAAAATCATACAATTTGTAATGGATGAATTAAAAAAGGAGATAGCAGGAATTCCTGAAGAAATGATGAATTTGCCAGCTTTTTTAAATCAAAATAGTGAAAGACCATTAACTTCTATATGCAATTCAAACGAAAATTCAGCTTCAGCACTTTATAAATTTAATCCATTTTATTTTGACAAAACACTGCCACGCACTTATGTTCAACTTATTACGATTTCCATTGAAGGAAATGCTGATAATCCGGATTGGGGTGGTATAAATGCCAAAAGAGTTTGGAAATATATACAAGGATTGAAAGGTGAAGATTTATTAAAATTATTGGATGTAAAATAGATTGAAGCCAATATTAAAGAGGGGTTCTAAAAATTAGATTTTTTGAGAAATATAAGATTTTATAATCCGAAGTTTACTATTGTAAATGCTATTTGCAGTGCTTGTCGAAGTAACGATTTTAAAATTGAAGTTCAACAAAGAAAAAGCAATTTTTGAAGTCCTGTATATTTCAAAAGTTAATTTATATATACAACCAAAAAGCCTTCCGCATCGCTGCGAAAGGCTCTCATATACATTTACTTACTAAACACTACAAATAATCTGTCAATTTACGACATATTATTCAAAAGCGTAATCTCGACTTCTGCTTGTTCATTGGCAGATAGATTTGCAATCATCATAAACCGATCATCCATACCAGCATAATTTTTCACAATAATTTCGATTTCATCAAACGATGGAATCTCTATTGCTTGAGCCGGAATAGTAATTTCTTTACTTTGTGCAAACCACACTTTTACACTGGAATTAGAAACATTGCCAATTAGTATTTTGTTTTCCAATGTAAAGTTTATCCCTGCTTCTGCTATATTATTGGCTAATATTATCAAACTATAGATATTAGCTGTACTAGCTTTCGCTTTTTTAGGTTTAATCAAGTATCTCATTGGAAAAAAACGTTGAATTTCCGAAGGATTTTCAGCATAATAATCAGATAGCAAAGCAAGATTTTTAAAAAACCGGATTGCTAAATTCTTAGCTGCAATTTTTAATTCACTGCTTACAATTTCCATATCCTCATGCTTCAAATTTTTTGTTTTTCTAATTGTAACCAAT